>NZ_NRDQ01000022.1 GCF_002878455.1 Janthinobacterium sp. AD80 | reverse complement strand
GTTGGCGTCGGCGTTGGTGTCGGGGTTGGCGTGTCGACTACGGCCCATGGTCCCCACTGGTCGGCGGCGCTGGGGACATTGCCCTGCGTCCACCACTTGGCCTTGTAATTGACGCCCTGGTACACCACGCACTGGCCGCCCGTGTAGACGGTGGCGGCGTCCCAGACGGCGCACGCTTCCACGGCGGCCAGCAGGGTGTTCGGGGTGGCGGTCGTGCCTTCCTGGCCGCCGCCGCAAGCGACGAGTACGCCGCTGAGCAGGGCCATCAATAATGCATTCGATTTCATGTGGTGGTGTCTCCGTTATGGTTGTATGTCGAGAGCTGTTGCAGGCCCCTCAAGGGGCTCTTGTCAACTGTTATCCCTGGCTGGCTAGTACTGCTTTTGCTGCTACTGCAACTTCACATTCCAGTTGGCTTCCACGCATTTCACGTAGTTCCCGGCCAGCAAGGCGCTGTACGGGGTTTGATAGCTGACCAGCTGGCATTGGTTTTCGCCACCCGCGCTCCAGTTCTTTTCCCAGTAAATGTTGTAGGAAGCGGAACTGGCCGGGGTAAAGCGCTGCATGTTGGCGCAGGACAGTTGTTCGCCGGAATAATCCCAGCCCATGTCGGCGGCAAACTGCTTGTAGTAATCGATGCGGTTTTGCGCGGCCTGCTTTTCCGTGCCCTGCCCGCATTCGGCATTGATGATCATGATGGTGGTGGCAAAGTTGTTGCCCGCACCAGCCGTCGTATCGGCCGCGTTCGGCACCCACGTGCCGTCGAGCACGTGCAGCATCGACGGTTTCGGCGGTTGCGGATAAACAAAGAAGAAGGTGGCGGAAGCCAGGTTCAGCCACGTCGAGGCCACCAGGTCCGGATTCTTCAGCAGCACGGACTGGTCGCCGTCATGCATGGCTTGCGAAAACGGCCCGTAGTTGTAGTTGTAGGACAGCTGCTTGGCGCCGCGCCCGAAATACTTCTTGAAGCTGCCGTCCGCATTCGTGCCGCAAGTCCACACCTTGTTGAAGACGGGGTCGGCGCACTCGACGTTGTAGCCGCAACCAGCCCCCGTCTCGTCGCAGCCCAGTTCGCGCAAATACTTCAAGCCCTGGCGCCATTGCGGCAGCGGGCTGCTGGCGTTATGGTCGCCCGTTTCCTGCACGAAATGGGCAAACATGGTGGAGAGGCTGTGGCGGCAAATGGCGTCCGCATTGCGCCCGTCGCTGTAGTCGTCGCACACGGCGGGGAACTTGGCCACCGCTTGCAGGAAGCGCCGATAGGTATAGCTGGCGTCGCGCGCGGCAAAATAGTGATCCCACTTGGCCGCTGGCAACAGGCGTTCGACCCGCTTGACGTTGAGCGGATTGCTGGCCAGGCCAGGTTGCACGGCCTCGACCGCCGTGTTGCCCAGGGTCCGGATGGACGCCTTGACCTTGCGGAAAAAATCATTGTTCGTCAGCGCCGCCTCGTTGGCTTCGGCCTGGGCCTTGGTGGGGATGCCCGGCGTTGGCGTTGGCGTTGGCGTTGGCGTTGGCGTCGGTGTTGGCGTCGGTGTTGGCGTTGGCGTCGGTGTTGGCGTCGGTGTTGGCGTCGGGGTTGGCGTAGTGGTATCGAGGCTCCACGGTCCCCACTGGTCGTTGTTCGGCGCCGTGCCCTGTACCCACCACTTGGCGCGGTAGACCTTGCCGTCGTAGACGGCGCACTGGCCCGCCGTATAGACGGCGGCGGCGCTCCAGGCAGCGCAACTGTCGCTGGCGGCCGTGGCGGCCAGCAGGGTTGATGGGGGTTCGGTGGTGGAATTGCCGCCGCAAGCGAGCAGCGCGCTGCCCAGCAGGCCAGCCATCAAAGGCGAGGCCAGCCGGCTAATTTGCCGTGTCTTCACAATGTCTCCTGAACGTTATACGAAAACTATCGAAGTAGCTTTTATGTTGTACGTAAAGAAAGCACAGCGAAGCATCGGCTTTCTGCCTAGAGAATGCGACGGCGAAAATTGGTAGTCAAGTGGTTTTGTATAACGGCGTTTTTTGTAGTACCAGTGATATCAATCACGGCACAGGCGCACGCGGCGGCGGCGAATGAGGCGATGCAGGAAACGGGTAATGCGGTACGCCGGACGGCAATACCGCGCGGCAGCCGTGGCCTGAAGTGGTATTAGGGGTGGCTGCGCGCCTTGCGCGATGCACGCAAGGCGCGCGGCAAGCGGGAGTGGAAAACGCGACTATCTGGACAGCACGTATCTGGCCAGGCTGGCCGCATCGGCTTCGCTGAGCTGGCTGAACGGCGGCATGGGCACGGGTCCCCATTTCCCGCTGCCGCCCTGGCGGATATGCGCCGCCACGGCCGCGACGCTCTCCTTGCCCTTGTACCTGGCCGCCACTTCCGCAAAGCCGGGGCCGACCACTTTCTGGTCGAGCGCGTGGCACGCCATGCAGCCGTTGGCCGCCAACAGGCTCTTCACATCCTTTCCGCTGGTAGCCGGTACGGCGGCGGCCGGCTTTGCGGCGGCCGCGACAGGCATGGCCGCGCTCCGCTCCGCGCCATAGGTTTTCACCAGGTAATCGACCATGGCAGGCAAGTCCTCATCGGCAAACTGCGCGCCGAACGGCTTCTTCATTTTCTTGACGGTCGCTTCCCAGTAGGCGCGCGGCGAGGTCGGCGGCTGGCTCGATGCATACTGTGCCGCGTGGCACGTCATGCAGTTGCGCTGCACCAGCTGGTAGCCGGGCAAGGCGCTGTCCTTGTAGGTCGCCGTTTCCGGCGGCAACCGGATGTCCAGCGCGCACGCGCCGCCCGCAGCCGCCGACAAGGCCAGCGCGGCAATCAAACTGTTCATTCGCATGTGAATCTCCTCAGACTGCCTGGATGCGCGTGGTTTCCACCACATTGCGCATGTAACCCATGGGATTCCACAGGGCTTTCATGGGCTGGCTCTGGCCGATGCGGTTGACGGCGCGCACCATCAGCACGTGCTTGCCCTTGCGCGGCGCCTTCATGAGCATTGTCCACTCGCGGAACGAAAAGCGCCCCAGGTCCTTGCCCAGAGTGGCTTCCTGCCATGTCTGCCCGCCGTCCACCGACACGGTCACTTCGCTGATGCCGTGGCCGCTATCGAAGGCGATGCCGCGCAAGGCCAGGTCGCGTCCCGCTTTCACCTGCGCGCCATCGTGCACGCTGGTAATGAAGGAGCGCACGTTCAGGCGGCTGATCGGCGTCGTCTTGCCCACCGCTGCACCGGGCTCGACAAAGCCGGAGCCATTGTCGGGAATACGGTAGCCCGTACTCATCCAGAAGCCGTCAAACGGCTTGTCCAGCACCGTGATGTCGCTCAGGTGCTTGACCCAGTAGGTGCCATAGAAGCCTGGCACGATCAGGCGCAGCGGATAGCCGTTGAGAAAAGGAATGTCCTCGCCATTCATGGCCCAGGCCAGCATCACGTCGCCCGCCATGATGTGCTCGACGGACAGCGCCTTCTGGAAATCGGGACCGTCGCCCACGGGCGGCGTTTCCAGGCCGTTGAAGGCCACTTGCACGGCACCAGGCTGTATCCCCGCCTTTTCCAGCACGGTTTTCAGGGCGATGCCGGTCCAGCGGGCATTGCCCATGGCGCCGTTGCCCAGCTGTCCGCCGTTGGCGCGCGGCGCGAAAAAGCCCCGGCTATTGCCCGAGCATTGCGTCACGGCCACCACATCGACGGGCTGGGCCAGCTGTTTCAGCTCGGCCAGCGACAGTTCCAACGGCGTCTTCACCAGGCCGGAAATACGCAGGCGGTAGCTGCCGCCGTCTATGCTGGTGGGCAAGCCGCTCCAGTGGTAGCGCACGAAAAACGCGTCATTGGGCGTGATGGCGCCTTCGCTGAAGATGCTGAACGGCGTTTCCAGCTGGGGCGGTCGGCTGGTCAGCAGGATCAGCGGGCGCTTTTGCGGAAACGCCACCAGTTCGCGCTCGCCGTTTTCAAACGGCAAAGTCACGGACTCTGCCAAGGTTGGCCCGGCCACGACGGCGGCGCCCAGGGCCGCCGTATTGCGCAGGAAACGGCGCCGGCTTGCAGGCAAGAAGGTCGTGTCAGACATGCTTGAGCTCCACCTTGGCTTCGTTGCCGCCGTTGCGGTCGTCATTGACGAGTTTCTTGATGTAGTACATGACACTCATGATGACCACGCTCAGCAGGCCGAACCAGAACGACACGCGCTGTTCCGTATCGGACGACACGCTCATGGCGCCGAGGATCACCAGCATGGCGAAGATGGTGAAATACGTCAGGTAAGGGAACAGCCACATGCGCACCTTGATACGCTCCGGGCATTCGCGTTCTAGGCGGCGGCGCAAACGCAATTGAGATATCGCAATGAGCAGGTACACAAACAGGATCAGGATGCCGTAGGAATTGACGATGAAGGGGAAGACCAGGTCGGCCGACACATACGACACGGCAATGGCAAAGTAGGCGAACAAGGTGCTGAACAGGATGGCGCGGATCGGCACGCCGTTCTTGCTCAATTTCACCAGGCCCGTCGGCGCATCGCCGCGGCGCGTCAGCGCAAAGATCATGCGCGACGAGGCGTACAGGCTGGAATTCAAGGCAGACAGCACGGCCGTCAAAATGATGGCGTTCATGATGTGCGCTGCGTACGGAATGTTCATGACTTTCAGGGCGCTGACGAATGGCGTGGCGATGGCCGGCGAATCCCAGGGCACGATGCAGACGACGACAAACATGGAACCGACATAGAACATCAGCACGCGCGTGATGACGGAATTGGTGGCGCGGGCAATGGCCTTGGCCGGGTCCGACGTTTCGGCGGCAGCGATGGTGACGATTTCGGCGCCCGAATAAAAGGCGGTGGCGGCGACGGCGCCGCTCAGCACCGGTCCCCAGCCGTGGGGCATGAAGCCGCCATTGCTGGTCAAAAAGCCCAGGGTCGGAATGCTGTTAGGCAAGCTGCCCGTGATGAACAGGGCGCCGACGAACAGGAAGACGATAATGGCGACGACCTTGATCGAGGCGAACCAGAATTCGAATTCGCCGAACGCCTTCACGGAAAACAGGTTGAGGATGGTCATCGACACCAGCAGCACCAGGCTGATCGACCACGACGGCACGTCGGGCAGCCAGAAGTTGACCAGTTTCGCGCCGGCAATCGCTTCCAGGGCGACGACGACGACCCAGAAATACCAGTACATCCAGCCGCTCATGAAGCCGAGGAATTTCGACACTTTCGGCTTGTCATCGAAGGCCAGGCGCGCATATTCGTAAAACGAGCCGACCACGGGCAGCGACGAGGCCAGTTCGCCCAGCATGCGCATGATCAGGACGACCAGGCCGCCCGTGAGCAAAAAGGAAAGGATGGCGGCCGGGCCGGCGGCCTTGGCGATCACGCCGCTGCCGACAAAGAGGCCGGCGCCGATCACGCCGCCGATGGCGATCATGCTCATGTGGCGTTGCTTGAGCGAGTGCTGCAAGCCGGTACTGTTATGCGATTCGCTAATCATGTTTTGTCTCCTGAAAATCTCTGAAGCCCGGTGCGCCCTCGCCTGCTGCGGCTTGCTGCTGCCGCGCGGCTTGTTTTATTTTAGGCAACGCCGTCAAGCAGCATCGATACATCGTGTGAATCAGTCTGGTTGGCCGCATTCCATAAGTCAATCTGGAAATGCAGCGGCCCGGCACGGCAGCCAGGGGCCGGACGCGCTGGAGGGTAAGTACGGGGTATTGCGGGTTATTGCTGAGTTATTGCTGCTTAAAAAAATGGGAGCGGCGGCAACACTTGTGGCGCCGGCGCCACTCCCGGGAACGTCTTACACCTTGCCCTTCCATGGCACGAGGGTACGTTCGAGGTAACGCATCATCAAATCAAACAGGAAAGCAAAGAAGCCGATCACGATAATGCCCATGATCACTACGTCGCTGGCCAGGAACTCGGACGCGCTGAGCACCATGTAGCCGAGGCCGCGCGTGGCCGCCACCATCTCGCCCGCCACCAGGGTGGTCCAGCCCACGCCGATGCCGATGCGCATGCCGGTGAGAATCTCCGGGATGGCCGCGCGCAGGATCACGTGCACGATCACCTGGAAACGCGTGGCGCCCATCGAATAGGCCGCGTGGATTTGCTCCAGCGACACGGAGCTGACACCGGCGCGTGCCGCGATGGCCATCGGCGCGAAGATGGCCAGGAAGATCAGGTAGACCTTCGAGAATTCGCCGATGCCGAACCAGATGATGACCAGTGGCAAGTAAGCGAGCGGCGGCAGCGGACGGTAGAACTCGATCAAGGGATCGAAAATGCCGCGCGCCACGCGGTTCACGCCCATCATCACGCCTATGGGAATGGCGAACAAACAAGCCAGGCCAAAGGCACCGAACACACGCACCAGACTGGCAACGGTGTGTTCCCACAGGGTGGCGCCACCGAAACCGGTGGTCGCCGCCATGATGAACTTTTCATACACGGCTTGCGGCGATGGCAAGAACAGCGGTTTCACCATGCCGCTGGCCGTCACGCCAAACCACAGCAACAGCACGGCGATGACGGTAACGGTGGCGATGCGGCTGGAATTGCCCTGCCCCGGCGCGCCGAACGCTTCGCCGGGCATGGCACAGCGGGGGGCGAACAGGCGGCCAAAGAAACCGGCGCGCTTGGCGCTGGCGGGAGGAAATCCCACGACGGATGGGCTATGCATGGGACACCTCCAGCTCTTTATTGACGGCGCGTTCGTCGCCATAAATGATGTTGAGCACCATTTCGCGCATCTTGATGAAGTCCGGACTCGATTTCACGGCACGCGCATCGCGGCACTCCAGGAAGCGCTTGTTGAAATCGAGTTCATAGGTGTGCGTGATGCGGCCCGGACGGGGCGACATGACGATCAGCCGGTTCGCCAGGAACAGCGCCTCGTCGACGCTGTGGGTAATAAAGAAGAACATGGTGCTGGACTTGGCCCAGATATCGAGCAGCAACTCCTGGATGGTTTCGCGGGTCAGCGCATCGAGCGCCGCCATCGGCTCATCCATCAGCAACATGGCCGGGTTGCTGGTGAGCGCGCGGGCGATGCCAACCCGCTGCTGCATGCCGCCCGACAATTGATAAATCATATTGTCGTGAAAGTCCTTCAAGCCCACCAGCGCCAGGTTCTTCGCCGCCTGCTCGCGCCGCACGGCTTTCGGCACGCCTTGCAGCTTCAAGCCGAATTCCACGTTTTCCATCACATTCAGCCAGGGCAGCAAGGCATGCTTCTGAAACACCACGCCACGGTCGGCGCCCGGCCCTTCCACCTTGGTATCGCCCAGCATGATCTCGCCCTTGGACGGGGCGATGAAGCCCGCCATCAGGCTCAGCAAGGTGGTCTTGCCGCAACCCGATGCACCCAGCGCAACGACGAAATCGCCACTATTGATGGTGAGATTGATATTATTTAAGGCATGTACGCGTTCACCGGCCGTCTTGCCCGGATAAATCACGCTGACATCCTTGACGTAGAGATTTTCCATCATGTGCCCCGCATAAGTGTAGTCACTTCAGTTCAACGCATCCTGTTCAGTCAGCGCGCCCGCAGGCGCGCCGTCACACAACGTTTACTTCAGCAGGCCGGCGGCCTGTGCATACTTGGGTGTCACATACTTGGCGTAATCAGTTGCCAGGGTGTCGATCTTGCCTTCGCCCTTGAGAAATTGCGCCGTGGCCAGCAAGGCTTGTGCCACGCCGCCTTTCGCGCCGCCGCCCAGCCAGGCCGGCGAAGCCTGTTCCTGCAACGATGGGTAGGCGTACAGGGCCACGGAAGCGGCCACGTCTTTGGCGGCCGCACCCGAATGCTTGACGTTGGCTTTGACTTGCGGGGAGTCAATGGTCCACGCCTTGGGATTGGCGCGGTAGTCGGCATCAAAGGCGGCCATCACCTTGACGAACTTGGCCATGAAGTCGGCATTCGCCTCGCCCCACGCGCGCTCGACGGCCATGCCGTCAAACGTGGCCTTGCCCTTCTTGCTCAGCTCGCCGGAGGTGACGAGCACCTTGCCGTTTTGCTTGAGCTTGCTCAAGGCCGGGTCCCACACGAAGGCCGCATCGATATCGCCACGCTCCCAGGCGGCGGCGATCTGGTTCGGCTGCATGTTGAGCAGTTTCACTTCGGACGGCTTGATGCCCCAGGTTTCCAGCGCGAACATGGTGTGGAAGTGGGTGGTGGAAACGAAAGGCACGGCGATCTTCTTGCCGCGCAAATCCGCCGGCTTGCCGATGCCGGCGCCGTTGCGGGCCACCATCGCTTCGGCTTCGTTGATGTCGTCGATGATCCAGAACAGCTGCAAGTCGACGCCGCGGCTGACGGCCGCCGTCAGGGGACTGGAACCGATGACGCCGATCTGCACGTCGCCGGACGCCATGCCTGTGGCCACCTTGGCGCCCGAGTCGAACTTGCGCCAGTTGATTTTATAGCCGGTGGTTTTCTCCACTTCGCCGCTGGCAATGGCCACCAGGAAGGGACCATTGATTTCCTGGTAGGCAATCGTCACTTCCTTGCTTTGCGCGAAGGCCGTGCCGCTGGCAGCAACGGCGACACCCAGCACCAGGGTGCCGAGGACGGCGCGGCGCATTGTTGAAAAAATCGTTTTGCTCGGGGTTTTGCTCGTGTATGTGTTCATGTCTCACTCCAAGTTTATTGTTATGTGTGAACGTGCGGGCAATATCTGCTCCTTGCGGAACAGGCGCCATTGACCGGTCTTTGCCGGTGCATATGGCGACTGGAACGACAGTGCTGCTTTTAAAAAACTTCATCCTTCAAGTGATACCAGCGGTACAGGAAGCGCTGGCCCAGGCGGCGGAACGGGGCGAACGCTTGCGACTCGACCATTTCCATCATGTTGGGATACGGCAGTTTGGAGTTGAAAATCGGCAAGCCCGTGTCGCTGGGCTTGCCGGCGATGCGTTCGGCCATGCGCCGTCCCGCCTGCGCCGAATACATGACGCCGTTGCCGCCGTAGCCGAGTGAGTAAAAGATCGATTGCTTCGGGTCAGGCTGCACGATGCGCGGCATCATGTCGTGGCTGACGTCGACCCAGCCCCACCACGAATAATCGATGGCTATGCCCGTCAGCGCAGGGAACTTGCGGTGCAGGTCGTTGATCAAACCCTGTTCATACTTGCCTTGGGGTGCATCGGCGCCCGTGATGGCGCTGCGGCTGCCGATCTGCACGCGGTTGTCCGGCATCAAGCGGTAGTAATGGCGCAGGATGCGCGTATCCGTGATCACCTGGTGCGTGCGGAAGTTGCACGCCTCGATTTCCGCCGGCGTCAAGGGCCGCGTGACGAGCGAGTTCGACAAAATCGGCAGCAAGCGGTTCTTCACTTGCGGGTGCAAATGGGGCGAGGTGTAGCCGCCCGTGGCGACGGCCACGGAACGGGCACGCACCACGCCGCCCGGCGTTTGCAGGTAATGCACGCCGTTGCGCGTTTCCCAGCCCATCACGGGGCTCGATGGATGCACCTTGGCGCCCAGCGCGCGCGCCTTGCGCAGGTAGCCGAAGGCCAACTTGCCCGCGTGGATGCCGATGCCTTCCGGCTCGTGCAGCGCACCGGCCGCTTCCTTGTCATCCACATACTCGCGCTTGACGGTATCGGCATCGAGGATGCGGGCGTCATAGTGGAAGATCTCGCGCATCACCTTGGCTTCTTTTTCCAGCGCAGGCATGGCTTTCGCCTTGTGGGCGATGTACAGGTGGCCGCCCGGCTGCGGGTCGCAATCGATGTCGGCCGTGATCTTCTTGAACGTTTGCATCGCATCGCACACTTCCGTATGCAGCTTGAGCGCGGTTTCCAGGCCGTAGCGGTCTATCCACTGCGAGCGCTTCAGGCGGCCCGTCGTGCATTGCGCCTGGCCGCCATTACGCGTGCTGCAGCCCCAGCTGACCCGGTTCGCTTCCAGCACGGTGGCCTTGATGCCGTGTTCCTGGGCCAGGAAGATGGCGCAGGACAGGCCCGTGAAACCGGAGCCGATGATGGCCACGTCGACGTCGATGTCATGCGTGATGGGGCCGTCGTCGGCCGGCGGCTCGCCCGCCGTACCGATCCAGTAGGTGGGCGCGTAGGCATTGCCGTGGCCGGGGCGCTGGGCCACCAGCGGATCGTAGGCGGGATCGTAAGGCGTGCGGGCCGCGGTGCTGCTACCCAGTACGCCAGGTGGAGTATCGACAGGTTTGTTCATGGTCATTCCTGGTGAACTTGCTGGCTCAGGCTTGGGTGGTGGCGCTAACGACCGGTGGACGGTCCTTGCGGAAAGCATTCTTCACGGCGATCTTGCCATCGCGGAAGGTAAAGATATCCACCATGCGCGCTTCGATGCGCGTGCCGTCCGCCTTGGTGCCCGCAAAGGTCGACTCCGTCACGCCGTGCTCGCCGCTGACGAAGTGCACGGGGTTGAGCCAGGCGGCGTCAGGGAAGGTTTGCCAGGCCAGCTCGAAGCCGGCGCGCACGGCGTCGCGGCCAATGAAACTCTTGCCCAGCAAGTCAGGACCGGCGACGGCGTGGAATTCGCAGTCATCGGCCATGGCGGCCATCAGGGCCTCGATATCGTGGCGGTTCCAGGCATCGCCGAACGCTTGCAGGAAGTCGGTGGTAACAGCATCTGTCGGTACTCGTGTGTTCATTTTTGTCTCCGTGAGTCGAATTTGGTACTTTTCGTTCCGTTTTTTAGTATTTTTATTGAATTTAAGCTGAATGCCTGTGCTTGTCAAATCAAATAATCCAAATACCGGGACGCTTTGTATTCTTTATTGAAATAGCGATGCAGAAGTGACAATGTGTGAGAATTTCGTCACAAGGTGGTGCTGGATGACACCGGGCCTGGCGGATCTCAGCTGCGCACTTGTTGATTGCGCAGGTGGCGTCGGATTACGCCGGGCTTGCGCCCGGCTAATTCGACCTACGCCTAATCCGACCTACGCATTCGATACGTGCTACACGTAGGTTGGATTAGCCCAGAGGGCGTAATCCAACAACATCAGCGCATCAAACATAGTCTTTATACTTATCCAAATGCCGCACTGGTTTGCTCAGCGCATCGCGGCGGAACGGGTCGCCCAGCTCGCGCGTGCACATGATTTCGATGATGGTGGTCTTGCCTTCATTCATCTGCATGTCGATCGCCTTCTTCAAGGCCGGGCCCACGTCTTCCAGCTTGTCGACCGTGATGCCTTCGGCACCCATGGCACGCGCAATCTCCGCAAAGCTCTGGTTGTCGAGTTCACCGGCGACAAAACGGCGGTTGTAGAAATCGACCTGGTTTTTCTTTTCCGCGCCCCACTGGCGGTTGTGGAACACCACGGCCGTCACGGGAATGTTGTGGCGCACGCAGGTCATGGTTTCCATCAGGCTCATGCCCCAGGCGCCGTCGCCCGCATACGACACGGCCGGACGGTGCGGCGCGGCCACCTTGGCCCCGATGATGGTCGGGAACGCGTAGCCGCAGTTGCCAAAGCTCATCGCCGCAAAGAAGCTGCGCGGCTTTTCAAAGCGCAGATAGCTGTTCGCCACCGAGTTGATGTTGCCGATGTCCGTCGACACCATCACGTCTTCCGGCATGGCTTTTTCCAGTTCGCGCAGTACCTGGCGCGGGTGCAGATAGTTGCCCGGCTCTTTCTTTTGCTCTTCGATCATGTCCAGGCTGTACGCATCTTTTTCGTGCGTCCAGTTCGTCAGCTCTTCTTCCCATGCCGCCTTTTCCGCTTGCACATTGGCATAGCGCTCTTCGCGCGTGGCGTCGCAGTCGAGCGTCTTGCCATCGAGGCGGGACAGGATGGCTTTCGCAGCTGCCTTGGCGTCGCCGCAAATGCCGACGGAGATTTTCTTGACCAAACCAAGCATCTTGTTGTCGGCGTCGATCTGGATGATCTTGGCGTTCTTCGGCCAGTAATCCATGCCGTGCTGCGGCAAGGTGCCGAACGGGCCCAGGCGCGAACCCAAAGCGACGACGACGTCGGCCTGGGCGATCAGTTTCATGGCCGCCTTGGAACCCTGGTAGCCGAGCGGACCGCACCACAGCGGATGGCTGGCGGGGAAGGAATCGTTATGCAGATAGCTGTTCACCACGGGCGCGCCCAGGCGCTCGGCCAGCGCCTTGCACTCTTCGATCGCTTCGCCCATGACGACGCCGCCGCCCGAAATGATGACGGGGAACTTGGCTGTCGCCAGCAGTTCGGCCGCATCGTTAAGGCTTTGCTCGCCGCCGGCGCCACGGTCCAGGCGGTTCGGTTTTGGAATCTCCGCCTTGATTTCGCCATAAAAATAGTCGCGCGGGATGTTCAGTTGCGTCGGGCCCATTTCCGACATGGCACGGTCAAAGCAGCGGCCCGTGAATTCCGCCATGCGGGCCGGATTGGTGACGTGGCCCTGGTACTTGGTAAATTCCTCGAACATCGGCAACTGGTTGGCTTCCTGGAAGCCGCCCAGGCCCATGCTCATGGTGCCCGTCTCCGGCGTGATGATGACGACCGGGGTGTGCGCCCAATAGGCGGCGGCGATCGCCGTCACGCAATTGCTGATGCCGGGGCCGTTCTGGCCGATGACGACGCCATGGCGGCCCGAAACGCGGGCATAGCCGTCAGCCATGTGGCCGGCGCCCTGCTCGTGCACGACGGGAATCAGACGGATGCCGGCAGGGGCAAAGATATCCATCGGGTCCATGAAGGCCGAGCCCATGATGCCGAACATGTCGGTCACGCCATTGGCGGCCAGGGTTTCCACGAACGCTTCGGAAGGCGTCATTTTTTGCGGGCCAACCGGGGTTGCAGCGGTGGCGGCAGCGGCGGCGGCTTTTTGGTCGGACAAATCGGTCATGGCTCAGTCTCCTTACGGTTTTATAAAAAATCGGTATATTTTGTTCCGATATTTGAAATACGTGTTCAATTTAACGGTTGCGAAATGCGCTGTCAATGAAATTTCATGAAAAATCGGACTGTTTCATTCCTGAATCCGGAATCCGTGACTTTGAGCCACTCCTGAAACAACAATGGCGGGCTATCCGCAACAGACAGCCCGCCATCGCTTCGTCCTGCACCGCGTCTTAGAACTTCAAACGCATGCCGGCCGTAAAGGCGCTCGAGTCATGCCCAGGCAAGGGCACACTGCCGCCGCTGGAAGCGTCGCCAACGAAGTTGGTGCCCGCGCCATCGTTGTTGATGCGCCCGTACGAGGTGTACAGATTCGTGCGCTTGGACAAGGCATAGGTGTAGCCGATGGCCAGCTGGCGCCCGCCGCGGCGCGCATTCGTGCGGTCATCCTTCTTGATGTAGGACGCCATCACGCTGCCGGCCGCACCCACGGGGGCCGATGCGCCCAGCATGTAGCTGCGGAAATCCGTGCCCGCGTCATCCTTGTCCGTCTCATACGCGGCGTGCAGCTTGGCCGGGCCGAAGTCGTAGGTGCCGCCCAGCAAGGTGACCTTGGCCGTGTTCAGCGGCGTGTCCTTGCGGTTGTCGTGCGCCAGGCTCAGCAACAGCGGGCCATTCGCGTAATCGATGGAAAAGTCGATGGTGCGGCCCAGGGTATTGCTGTCCGGCTTTTCGCCGAGGCCATACATGATGGCGGCCGACAAGCCGTTCACCTTGGGTGTCTCGTACATGATGGAGTTTTTCGTGCGCAGGCTGGCCACGCTCATCAGGTTGATCGACGCGCCCGTCATGCCCGTTTCGAACGGGTCGATATTGTCCAGCGCGGTAAACAGCGGGTTGTGCTGCAAGCCGATATTCACGGCACCGAAGCCACCCGACAAGCCCACGTAGGCCTTGCGTCCGAACAAGGCGCCCTGGCGGTAGGCGCCCGTGTCGAGGTCCAGGCCGTTTTCCAGCAGGAAGTTGGCCTTCAGATTATTGCCCAGGTCTTCCGTGCCCTTGAAGCCGATGCGACTGCCCGACTGCACGCCGGTGGCCAGCTTGGTGACGGAGCCTTCCGCGCCGCCATGCTCGGAGGTCAGGCCCGCATCGAGCAAGCCGTACACGGTGACGGACGACTGGGCGCTGGCGTTGCCGGCAACAAAGGAGGCCAGGATGGCGGCCGCTACGAGTGTGTGTTTCATGTCATCTCCAGGTATTGTGGTTTTTATAAACGCTTGAAACGATAATCAACTGCCTTGCTGCAAATCTGGCTCAGGCGATCAGCCCGGCCATCGGTGACGAGGCCGAGGCGCGCATGGCACCCGGCTGCGTCATACTTTTCGGCATGCGTCCGGCCAGGTAAGCCTCGCGTCCGCCCTGCACTGCCAATTTCATGGCGCGCGCCATGCGGATGGGTTCGCGCGCCGCGGCAATCGCGGTATTCATCAGGATGCCGTCGCAGCCCAGTTCCATGGCGATGGCCGCGTCCGACGCCGTGCCGACGCCGGCATCGACCAGTACGGGCACCGTGGCTTGCTCGATGATCAGGGACAAGTTCCATGGGTTCAAAATGCCCATGCCCGAGCCGATCAATGACGCCAGCGGCATGACGGCGATGCAGCCGATGTCTTCCAGCATGCGCGCCTGGATGGGGTCATCGCTGCAATACACCATCACCTGGAAGCCGTCGCGCACCAGTTCCTGCGCCGCCTTCAGCGTTTCCGGCATGTTCGGGAACAGCGTCTTTTCATCGCCCAGCACTTCCAGCTTGCACAGCTGATGGCCGCCCAGCAGTTCGCGTGCCAGCTGCAAGGTATAGACGGCGTCGCGCGCGTTGTAGCAGCCGCCCGTGTTGGGCAGAATCGTGTATTTCGACGGTGGAATAAAATCGAGCAAGTTCGGCTCGCCTTTTTCCTGGCCGATGTTCACGCGCCGTATCGTGACGGTGACGATCTCGGCGCCGCTCTCCTCGATGGCCAGGCGCGTTTCCTCGAAATCCTTGTATTTGCCGGTACCTACAAGCAGGCGCGACTGGTAGGTGGTGCCGGCCAGGGTCAGGCCGGCCGGTGTTGGGCTGGGGGTGCTGGCGTCTCTCATCTTGATCTCCTGTGCAATTCATTTAAACCAGAAGCAAAATCCGGGGTCGGCCCCTGAGGGGGAACGTGGCCCAATGGGCCACATTCCGCTCCCGGAGGGACCGACCCCAGCCTTTTTCCTTGGGTTTCCCCGCAAAACGCAAAATCGACTTCAGGCCGCCGCCCGGATACGAGGTCGGCGATCGCCCTGCCCGCGCCGCAGCCCATGGTCCAGCCCAGGGTGCCGTGGCCCGTGTTGAGGAAGAGCTGGCGGTAGCGCGTGGCCCCGATATACGGCACGTTCGATGGCGTGAGCGGGCGCAAGCCGGCCCAGTAGACGGGGTCGCCATAATCGCAGGCATCAGGGAACAGCGCTTGCACGCGGCGCGTGATGGCGGCGCAGCGCACGGGATTGAGTTCGCGCGTGTAGCCGTTCAGCTCGCACGTACCCGCCACGCGCAGGCGCGATCCCAGGCGCGAAAACACCAGCTTGTGGCCGTCGTCAGTGAGCGACACGGTCGGTGCGCTGGCGGGGTCGAGTATCGGATAGGTTGCGGAATAGCCTTTGCCCGGATACAGCATCAAGCGCATGCCCAGCGGGCGCAGCAGGGGCGCGGAAAAGCTGCCCATGGCCACCACCACGGCATCCGCATATTCGCTGCGGTGGCGCCCCTGCGCATCGATGCATTCCACGCCAGTTACTCTTTCGCCGTCCAGCAGCAAGCGGGTCACTGTCGTGCCAAAGCAGAAATCCACGCCGGCCGCCGCCGCGCGGGCCGCCAGCGCCGTGGTAAACAAGTGCACGTCGCCCGACTCGTCGCTGGCCGTAAAATCGCCGCCGACGATCTGGCCCCGCGCATGCGCCAGGGCCGGCTCGATGCGGATGACTTCATCGGCGCTGACGGTATTGCGCGGGCAGCCCAGCTCGCGCAAGAGCGCCGCGCCGGACTGCGATTTATCGAACTCCTGCTGGTCCGTATAGAAATGCAAAATGCCCCGCTCCAGGTGGTCATACGCGATGCCCGTTTCGCGCCGCAAGGCTTGCAGGCTCTGCCGGCTGTACTCGGCCAGGGCGACGATCTGGCGCATGTTGCGCGCCACCCTCGATGGCAGGCATTCGCGCAGGTAGTGCAGCGCCCACCGCCATTGCAGCGGGTCGAGACGGGGACGGAACAGCAGCGGCGCATCGTCCTTGCCCAGCCATGTCAGCACCTTGCGCAGGGTGGCGGGATTGGCCCACGGTTCCGCGTGCGAGACGGAAATCTGCCCGCCATTGCCGAAGCTGGTTTCCTGCGCCGCGCCCGCCTGGCGCTCCAGCACGCGCACGTCGTGGCCCGCCTGGCGCAAATACCAGGCCGTGGCCGTGCCGACCACGCCGGCGCCGAGTACGAGGACTTTCATGGCGGGCCTGGTGCGCTTAGCGCGTCAGCAGCACGGCGATGGCGACAAAGGCGGCGATCCACACCGTTTCCATCACCAGCATGACCACGGGACGCCAGCCCAGCGAGGCCAGCGACTGGAACGAGGTCTTGACGCCCAGCGCGGCGATGGCGATGACGAGGCAGGCGCGCGAGGCATTGTTGATCCAGCCATTCACTTCCTGCGGGATCAGGCCCAGGCTGTTGGTGATGACCAGCCAGACAAAGCCGATCAGGAAGAAAGGCACCAGCGGCGGCGCATCGACTTCGCTCTTGCCGTCCTTGCGCTTGAACATGATCGACAGGCCCAGCACGACAGGCACCAGGCAGGCCACGCGCGTCAGCTTGACGAAGGTGGCGACGTCACCCGTGTGGTTGCTGACCAGGTAGCCCGCGCCCACCACTTGCGCCACGTCATGGATCGTGCCGCCGATGAACACGCCCGCTTCCGTCGGGTCAAAGCCCAGCAGCTTGACCAGCAGCGGATAGACGATCATGGCCAGGGTCGACAGGGTCGTCACGCCCACCACCGTCAGCAGGGTGAATTTTTCGTTTTCCTTGGTCTGCGGCAGCACCGCCGAGATGGCCAGCGCGGCCGAGGCGCCGCAGATGGCCACCGAACCACCGGACAAAATGCCTTCCGTGATGGGCCGTTTCAGCCACCTGGCCAGCAGGTAGCCGAAGCCCAGCGTCGCCACCAGGCCGCCGACGACGATCAGCAAGGGCGTCACGCCCACGGAAGCGATCTGGTTGAAGGTAATGCGCGCGCCCAGCAGGGCGACGCCCGTGCGCAGCAGAATCTTGCTGCAAAACTCGATGCCGGGCTTGCAGGTGGGGTCGGCTGCCAGGAAGTGGAAGGCCAGGCCGAAGAACAGCGCGTACAGCAGTTGCGGGCCGCCGTAATTGCTGGAAATGAAGGTGGCCGACAGGGCGATCACCAGCGCGATCGCCACGCCGGGCCAGCTGCGCAGCACGGCGCGGGGGCGCCAGATGGCAACAGCGGAAGAGAGATAGGGAATGTTCTTGTCGACAACGCGTGTTATCGCTGAGGAGTTGGTTTTCATGCGGGTCCGCTCGTAATGTTTAAAAATTGGGACATTTCATCTCGTTTTTTAATAATACACGATGAGACCGCGAAGTCCATGCTTTTCCATGAAAATCGAAACCGGATGTTCCGGAAACTGACGTTTTTTACTTTTCGCTCCCGCAAACGACAAGCGGCGCGGCCCTTTGCAGGGACGCGCCGCTCACTACTGACGAATTAAATTTTACTTTTTGTTCAGGCGGGTAATCAGGCTGGACGTGTCGTAACGGTTACCGCCCGCCTGCTGCACTTCGCCATAGAACTGGTCCGTCAAGGTCGTCACGGGCAGGTCGCTGCCATTGCGCTTGGCTTCGGCCAGGCAGATGCCCAGATCCTTGCGCATCAGATCGACGGCGAAACCGAAATCGAACTTGCGCTCTATCATGGTCTTGCCGCGGTTTTCCAGCTGCCACGACTGTGCCGCGCCCTTGGAAATCACGTCGACCACCAGCGCCGCGTCCAGGCCCGCGTTTTCCGCAAAGGAGATGCCTTCGCTCAGGGCTTGCACCAGGCCGGCGATGCAGATCTGGTTGACCATTTTTGTGAGCTGGCCGGAACCGGAGGCACCCATGTAGGTGACGGCACGCGCAAACAGCGCGATGACGGGCTCGGCGCGCGCATACGCTTCGGCATCACCGCCCACCATCACGGTCAGCTTGCCATTTTCCGCACCTGCCTGGCCGCCGGAGACGGGCGCGTCCAAGAAGAACACGCCTTTTTCTTTTGCCGCAGCATGGATGGTGCGCGCCGCTTCGGCCGAGGCCGTCGTATGGTCGATCAGGATGCTGCCCGGCGCCATGGCGGACAGCAAGCCGCCCTCTTCCAGGATGACTTGATACAAATCATTGTCGTTGCCGATGCAGGTGAAGACGAACTCGGCACCCGCGGCAGCGGCGGCCGGCGTGGCGGCGCTGCTGCCCTTGTGCTGCTCCAGCCAGGCTTGCGCGCGGGCCGGGTTGCGGTTGTACACGGTGACGTCGTGCCCGCCCGCCGCCAGATGGCCTGCCATGGGGAAACCCATGACGCCCAAACCGATGAATGCCACTTTTGCCATATTGTCCGTCCTGTCGATGAATGAATCCGATTATTGTTGCACAAATGGCCCCTGGCGGCAGCATGGCGCTGCCCTGTGCGCATTTTGAGGCACTAGCAGTGGCAACAGGGAAACATCCGCATTTCAGCTATACAAGGCGGAAATTATCATAAAGAACTTTGTATTGCATTTTTTTCTAGTTAATATTATATTGAACTGGCATTATAAATAAGTAAACATTTTGCCGCATCCTTTTCCCAACCCTTGTGAAGGAGTCGATCTTGCAAACCACTTTCTCCCGCCTGAAAATCATCAGCGCCGCCGCCCTGCTGCTCGCCGCCAGCGCCGCACACGCCGACATCACGGTCTTCACCAGCCAGTCCGCCTATCTGGCAGCGGCCGGTAATACCGGTGTCGATACCTTTGACGATTTGCCGATCGATGCGCTTGACAGCCCGCTGAGCCGCAACGCCGGCAACTACAGCTACACGGTCAGCAGTGTGGGCGCCTCGCCCATCCTGTATGGCGCCGGCACGGGCAGCGACAACTGGCTGAGCACCAATAGCCGCGACGACAGCGTGCTGTTCTCCAACTTTTCCAGTGACGTGCGTGGCGTGGGCGGATTCTTCTTCGGCTCGAATGTCCAGGGCGGATATGCCGCAGCCCAGAGCGTCACCCTGACAGCGCGCAATGCGCTGGGTGAACTGCTCACCTACGAACTGGCGCTGCCGACACAAGGCTCGTTCATCGGCTTCCTGTCGACGGGCGCCTTCTCGGACCTGGCCGTCAGCACGGCAGGACAGGTTGGCATCTGGCCAACCATCAATGACTTTTCCGTGTCGGCCGTACCGGAACCAGCCACCTACGGCATGCTGCTGGGCGGCCTGGGCTTGCTGGGCTTCATGACCCGCCGCCGCCGGGCCAGCCAGCACTAGGCAAACTGGCACCTGGTACGGCTGCCGGCAGCCGTACCAGGCCAGCCATCACGACACGATCTCGCGCCAGATTGAAAGCTTTTCCATCCTGTTCATCATGCTACCGCTTGCATCCATTCATTGACGCGCAATGGCCGTGCATGACGGCACGGTTACCAGCGCCCGATGGGCCTAAAGCGCCTGCCGGCGCAGGCGGCGCAAGCGGCTGATGGTGCGCCAGATCAGGTAGGAAATGGGCACGACCAAGGCCAGTTGCCCCCCCGTCAGCACCATCCTCAGCGTGTCCATCTCGCGGTCGCGGCTGCCCAGCAGGTTGAATATCAACAGCAAACCGGTCAAGCCGAAATACATCAGCAAGCGCTGCTGCCTGGCAATCTTCGATGCCGTATCCGTGTAAATTTCATTCGGCTGGCCGTCTGCCGCAGGCTTGCGCCAGCAATAACTGCCCCACCAGTAAAACACCAGCTCCCAGCCGGCATCCTGGCACAGCTGGTCATAATCGGCGCTGCGCTTCCAAGCCGGAAAAGAGTCGAAACGGTAGACCTCATCGGAGGGTTCGCCCCGGACAAACGTAAACCGGCAAGGCATGAGAAAACCCTTCAAATGCCAGCCTGCCAGGGCTTGCGAACGCAGCCATTGCTCGATCTCGCCATCATCAAGCTCGATGAACCATTTATAGACATGCGACCGTTGCTCACTCATGCTGTTTCACCTCAATATTTTGCTAAAAAAGGCGCACTCGCCTCGCCCACGCGCACCATCAACCGCAAGCGTCGCAATTGTGCCAGCAGCACATGGCGCCCCATCTCCGTCATGGTGTAGACCTTGCGACGCTCGGCTTCCCTCACCATCACGATCAAGCCCTGCTTTTCCAGGTTGGCAAACGCCCCGTACATGGTGCCCGGCCCGATCTTGACGGCGCCCTCACTGATGGCCTCGACTTGCTGCATGATGGCGTAGCCATGCGCCGGCTCGTTCAAGGCCAGCAAAATGTAGTATGTGGCTTCCGACAAGGGCAGCAGCTTGTCTATCGATGCATCCATATTCCTCCCCTATTGCGATAGTCGATATAGCGCAGATCGCTATATCGACTGGTGATATATCGACTTACGTCATAGTAACATGCCAGGTTGGCATGTCTACACTTTTTGATAGGCTCTGAAAGAATTGGCGCCACCGCCGCCATGGGCAGTGGCCGCTACAAAGGAAAGGAATTACAACAAGGCACGCAGGGCCGCCATCAGGGCCGCGCACTCCCCCACGTTACCGATGCTGATGCGCAAATACTGGCTGATGCGTGGCGCGTTGAAATGGCGCACGATCACCGATCTGGCGCGCAAGCCGGCCGCCAGCTGCGCCGCGTCATGCCGCGGGTGGCGGGCAAAGACAAAGTTGGCCACCGACGGCAACACCTCGAAACCCAGCGCCGCCAAGTCCGCCGTCAGCTGTTCGCGGCTGGCGATCACGGCCTGGCGCGTCTGCTGGAAATACGCTTCATCGCGCAGCGAGGCGACGGCGCCGGCCAGCGCCAGCCGATCCAGCGGATACGAGTTGAAACTGTTCTTCACCCGTTCCAGCGCCTCGATCAAGTCCGCATGCCCGAAAGCACTGCCGACGCGCAAGCCCGCCAGCGAACGCGACTTCGAGAACGTCTGCACCACCAGCAAGTTCGGATAACGGTCCACCAGGGCCACGGCGCTCTCGCCGCCGAAATCCACATACGCTTCGTCGACCACCACCACGGCGTCGGGATGCGCGCGCAGCATGGCTTCCACGCCGGCCAGCGGCAAGTCCACGCCAGTAGGCGCATTCGGATTCGGGAAGATGATGGCGCCGCATGGCCCCTGGTAGTCTTCCGGACGGATGCGCATGGCATCGTCGAGCGGTACGGTGCGGTAATCGATGCCGTACAGCTTGCAATACACGGGGTAGAAGCTGTAGCTGATGTCGGGGAACAGCAGCGGCGCATCGTGCTTGAGCAAGGCCATGAAGGCCAGCGCCAGTACTTCGTCGGAACCATTGCCGACAAACACTTGCGCGCTGTTCAGGCCGTGGTAATCAGCGAGGGTTTGCTTCAGTTCGCTGGCGGAGGGATCGGGGTACAGGCGCAGGCTGTCATCGGCTGCTTCGCGCAGCGCGGCCAGCACCTGCGGCGACGGGCTGTAGGGGTTTTCGTTGGTGTTCAGTTTGACCAGGCCGGGCAGTTTTGGTTGCTCGCCGGGGATGTAAGGGGTCAGCTCGCTGACGATGGTGCTCCAGAATTGGCTCATTGCATTTATTGGTGGGGGCGGGATGGGAGGAGGTAGATTACCATGGCTGAGCGGGGGAAAGGTGGACTCTGGCGCGAGGGGTGGGCTGGCCACTCAAGCTTGAATGGAGGAAAAATCGCCTTGCGCTGCGCGCTTTGGGCGGTTTTTCTGCCTGGACTTTGCGCTGCTGGTTTTTTGATCTTGCGGGCATAAAAAAAGCTCCCTTGCGGGAGCTTCTCTTATGTATTCTGGCGGAGAGGGTGGGATTCGAACCCACGGTACGATTTAACGTACGCTTGATTTCGAGTCAAGTACATTCGACCACTCTGCCACCTCTCCGTTTACTGCGGTCTATTCGTTCAAACTGACGTGTCCGTTTGAACGAGGCGCTATTTTAGCATGGGGATTGTTGGCTTGGGTAGGGGTTTTATTGGTGATTTGCAACTGAGGGCTGGTAGCCAAACCAAAAACCAGTTTGACGATTCGGGGAGCCTCGCGCGAGGCGCGGCTCGCCTTTGCAGACGCCACCTTGGCGCACGCGTGAAAACCAGTTTGACGATTCGGGGAGCCTCGAGCGAAGCGCGGCTCGCCTTTGCAGAGGTCACCTTGGCGCACGCATGAAAACCAGTTTGACGATTCGGGGAGCCTCGCGCGAGTACGCGCTCGTCTTCGAATCCCACGCGTACGCCCCGCAGGGGGCGTACTCCTCTTCGCCGCCACAAATAAAAAAAGCTCCCTTGCGGGAGCTTTCTCTATTTGTTCTGGCGGAGAGGGTGGGATTCGAACCCACGGTACGATTTAACGTACGCTTGATTTCGAGTCAAGTACATTCGACCACTCTGCCACCTCTCCATTTGCTGCGGTCTTTCCCGCATTGCTGCGAGAAGGCAAGATTATAGCAGCCGCTTGAGAAAATGGAAGGACTATTTTCAGCCTTTCATTGCAGCGGCTGCCTGAGCCTTTTAAGCCTTCAGATGCGTCAGGCCGCCCATGTACGGGCGCAGCACTGCCGGGATCTCGACGCTGCCGTCCGCTTGCTGGTAGTTTTCCAGCACGGCGACCAGGGTGCGGCCCACGGCCAGGCCGGAGCCGTTCAGGGTGTGCGCCAGTTCCGGCTTGCCGGCGGCGTTGCGGAAACGCGCTTGCATGCGGCGGGTCTGGAAGGCTTCGCAGTTCGACAGGGACGAGATTTCACGGTAGGTGTTTTGCGCCGGCAGCCACACTTCCAGGTCGAAGGTCTTGGTGGCGCCGAAACCCATGTCGCCCGTGCACAGCGACATCACGCGGTATGGCAGGCCCAGGCGTTGCAGGATGGCTTCCGCATGGCCGACCATCTCGTCCAGCACCTGGTACGAGGTATCCGGGTGCACCACTTGCACCATTTCGACTTTATCGAACTGGTGCTGGCGGATCATGCCGCGCGTGTCGCGGCCGTAGCTGCCCGCTTCCGAACGGAAGCATGGCGTGTGGGCCGTCATTTTCAGGGGCAATTGGTCGAGCGCGAGGATTTCATCGCGGGCGATGTTGGTCAAGGTCACTTCCGACGTGGGGATCAGGTAGAAGGTCTCGCCCTCGCCTTCCGCGCCGCCTTTTTTCACCGAAAACAGATCGGCTTCGAATTTCGGCAGCTGGCCCGTGCCGCGCAAGGAATCGGCGTTGACCATGTACGGCGTATAGCATTCCGTGTAGCCGTGCTCGTCCACGTGCGTGTTGAGCATGAATTGCGCCAGCGCGCGGTGCAGGCGGGCGATGCCGCCCTTCATGACGGAGAAGCGCGAACCGGTCAGCTTGGTGGCCACTTCGAAGTCGAGACCCAGCGGGGCGCCCACGTCGACGTGATCCTTGACTTCAAAGTCAAACGTGCGCGGCGTGCCGACCTTGCGCACTTCCACGTTGCCCGCTTCGTCTTCGCCTAAGGGCGTCGATTCATGCGGCAGGTTAGGCACGGCCATGATGAAGTCGCTCAGCTTGGCTTGCACCTGGGTCAGCGCCGCTTCATCGGCTTTCAATTCATCGCCCAGGCCCGACACTTGCGCCATCACGGCCGAGGTATCTTCCCCCTTGCCTTTCAACATGCCGATTTGCTTGGACAGCGCGTTGCGCTTGCCCTGCAGTTCTTCGGTGCGCGTCTGGATCGCCTTGCGCTCGGCTTCGAGGGCGGTAAAGCCTGCCACGTCGAGCGGGAATTTGCGCGTTGCCAGGCGGGCGGCAACAGTGGCGATGTCTTTACGGAGAAGTTGGATATCTATCATGGGTGGATGTCGGTGCCGATGGATCGAAAGCATCCATTGTACCAAGACCCGTTCACTTCCTTATGAGTTTTGCACACGGCCCGCCATCGTCATGGCAGCCTGGCTGGGCACTCGCGCCCGCTGTACAACTGATGCTCAGGCCAGCATTAGATAAAGGCGGCTTTCTCGGCGGCGCTCAGGCGGCGGGCGCTGACGGTGACGACCGGCATCTTGCTGTCGGCAGCCTGGGCGACCACCGTGCTGCTGGCGCTCACTTCCAGCGTATTCACACCGGCGGTGGCGAAGCTGGCGCCGATGGCGATGACGGCGGCGGCGACAAAGGCGATTTCCATGTTTTTCAGTGCGTGCATGATGTAACTCCTGGTTGGTTTGTGTGGTTGACTGCTGCTGGTATGGTGCTACTTTAGCCAACGGGCACACACAACGCCACCGGCTTGCGACCAGCGGCGAAAAACAGGGAGCGAACGGTGAAAAACAGGGATTGAAGCGCGCGCAATAGTTACAAGGCGTCATGCACCAGGCGGCCCAGGCGGCCGATCGCCTGCTCGATGCGCGGCGTCCACGCATTGCCGCAATTGAGGCGCAGATAATTGCCGAACTTGCCCGAAGCCGAAAACAGCTGGCCCGGCATGAAAGCCACGCCACCGGCGATCGCCTGCCCATGCAGGGCGAGCGCGTCGACCTGCGGCGGCATCTGTACCCACAGCACGAAACCGCCCTGCGGCTCGGACAGCATGCAGTCCGCCGGAAAGTGTGCCGCCACGGCGTCGGACATGCGCGCGATGCGCTGCACCAGGGTGCGCCGCATCTTGCGCAGCTGCTGGTCGTAGCTGCTGCCTTCCAAAAAATCGGCCAGCACGGCCTGGAAGAAATGGCTGGTGGCACCGCTCGACACGGTTTTGAGCAAGGCCACTTCCTGCGCGAAACGCCCCGCCAGCACGTAGCCGACGCGCGAGGCGGGCGTGATGGCCTTGGAAAACGAGGAGCACAACAAGACGTTGCCGCTCGTGTCGTAGGCCTTCACGGGCCACGGCCGCTGCGGAGCAAAGCACAGGTCGCCGTACACATCGTCTTCCACCAGCGGGATGTTGAATTCCGACAGCAGCCCCGCCAGCCGCTTCTTGTTTGCTTCCGGCATGACGCAACCGAGCGGGTTGTTGGCGTTCGGCACGAACAGGCAGGCTTGCACGAGGCCGGCGCGCAAGGCCAGCTCCAGCGCGTCGAGCGACGGCCCCGTCTTCGGGTCGGTGGGAATTTCCAGCGCCTTCATGCCCAGGCTTTCGATCATCTGCAGCAGCACGAAATATGTGGCCGACTCGATGGCGATGGTGTCGCCCGGCCTGGCCACGGCGCGCAGGCACAGGCTGATGGCTTCCGTGCAGGAATTCGTCACGACGATTTCTTCCGGGTCCAGCTTGCCCCAGTCCAGCGCCCGGCGCGTCACCTGGCGCAGGAAATTGCCTTCGCTGATGTCGTAGCAGCTGACCTTGCTTAATAAGGCGGGTTCGCGCCGCGCCACCGCGCTGATGGTGCGCTGCATGCGCTTGATGGGCAGGATTTCGTCGGGCGGCCACGCCGTGCCCAGCTGCACCACGTCGCGCGTCTCGTTGTCCTTCAGCACGCGCATCAAGAGATTGTTGATGCCGACAAAGGCCGGCTCCTTCAGGTGCGGCGCGTCGGCGCTGCACGGACGGCGCGGCGCACGGTGGCGCACGAAGTAGCCGGACTGGGGCCGCGCATCGACCTGCCCCCGGTCTTCCATCAGGCGCAAGGCTTGCATCACCGTGCTGATCGAGATGCGCTTTTGCTGCGCCAGGTGGCGGATGGACGGCAGCCGCTCGCCAGGGGCGAAGACGCGCGAGTCGATCAGGGCGCCCAGCTCGTTGGCCAGGTGCTCGTACAGATTGATCTGCGTGCTCATGTTCATCCCCTCAGTATGCGGCGGCCGCACGGTACCGGCACAGATACAGTTGCCCGTTTTTTTGACAAGCACAGTGTAAGGCAAAGGGTGCTGTGTTCATGACAATTTCGTTTTCCTGCATCTGTTCTCGTTGGCGGCCAGGGCCTAAGCTGTTCCTGTCCGCCCACCAGGAGTTTGCCATGCACACCGACCATGAATTGCGCCCACAACAGCCCTTGCGCCTGGAAAAGGCCGAGCATGCCGTGATCGAATGCCTGCACGGCACGGCCTGGATCACGGCCTACGCCGAATTTGACGACTGCGTGCTGCGCAGCGGCGAACGCTACACTATCCCCAACGGCGGCCTGGTGCTGGTGGAGGCCGTGGGTAGCGGACGCATCCGCGTGCATGCGCCAGCCGCCCACCGCCCCGCCCTGCTGCGCTGGCTGCACCTGGCTCTGCCCCACACACTGATGACAAGGAATACATGAATCAAGCAGTCACACCATTGCGCGTCCTCGTCACGGGCGCGGCCGGCGTCATCGGCACCGCTTTCTGGCAGCGCCGGCACGGGGAATTCTCCCTGCGCCTGGCTGACCTGCACACAGGCAAGCTGGCCGAATCGCCCTGCCCATCCATTCAGCTTGACGTGGCCGACTACGTCGCCTGCCTGGCCGCCTGCGCCAACATCGACGTGGTGCTGCACCTGGCCGGCGTGCCGCACGCCAGCGCCGATTTCGACACGCAACTGCTGCAGCCAAACATTGTCGGCACGCACAATATCTTCCGCGCGGCGCAGGCGCAAGGCGTCAACAGAGTGGTGTTTGCCAGCAGCGCGCAAGCCGTCGAAGGCTATGCGCTGGACGTGCAAGTACAGGAAGCCATGCCCGCGCGACCGGCGAACATGTACGGCGCCAGCAAGGCCTTCGGCGAAGGCGTGGCCTCGGCCTTCGCCCACCAGCATGGCATGACAGCCATCGCCGTGCGCATCGCCAACGTGGCGCAGTTTGAACAAGGCCAGCAGCACAGCGCACGCGACATCGCCGCCTTCATCAGCGAGCGCGACGTGGTGCAGCTGCTGGCCTGCTGCGTGACGGCTGACGTGCCGCCCGGCTACCACGTCGTGCATGGAGTGTCGGACAACCGCTACAAACGCCTGTCCATCGCCGCGACGCGCCAGCTGGTCGGCTATGCGCCGCAGGATGACGGTTTTAGCTTGCTGGGCCTGTAGCCTCAGCCCTTGCCGGCTGGTTTTCCTGCTTTTCTGTCCAGCTCGCGCAGCCATGCCAGCTTGTCGGCGATCTTGCTTTCCAGTCCGCGCGGCACGGGCTGGTACCAGCCCGGTTCCGCCATGCCATCCGGAAAATAGGTTTCGCCGGCCGCATACGCATCGGGCTCGTCATGCGCATAGCGGTAGGCATGGCCGTAGCCCAGTTCCTTCATCAGCTTTGTCGGCGCATTGCGCAAATGCACGGGCACTTCCTTCGACTTGTCCTTCTTCACGAACGCCATGGCCGTGTTGAACGCGTTGTAGCCGGCATTGCTTTTCGCCGCAATCGCCAGATAGATCACGGCCTGGCCCAGCGCCAGCTCGCCTTCGGGCGAACCGAGGCGTTCATACGTTTCCGCCGCATCATTGACCATGGTCAGGGCACGGGGGTCGGCCAGGCCGATGTCTTCCCAGGCCATGCGCACGATGCGCCGCGACAAATAGCGCGGGTCGGCGCCGCCGTCGATCATGCGGCAAAACCAGTACAGGGCCGCATCGGGATTCGAGCCGCGCACGGACTTGTGCAGGGCGGAAATCTGGTCATAGAAATTATCGCCGCCCTTGTCGAAGCGCCGCGAGTTGAGGGTCAGCGCGTTGTCGACAAAGGCCGCGTCGATGGTGGTCGTGCCCGTCGAGCTGGCGGCCGTCTCGGCCTGTTCCAGCAAATTCAAAAAGCGCCGCGCATCGCCGTCCGCATAGCCGATCAGGGTATCGGCGGCAGCCTCGTCAAACGTCAAATGCGTCAGCGCAGCGCTTTGCGCCTTGGCCAGCAGCTGCTTCATCTCGTCTTCGTTCAGCGATTTCAGCACATACACTTGCGCGCGCGACAGCAGTGCCGAGTTCACTTCGAAGCTGGGGTTTTCCGTCGTCGCGCCGATGAACGTCACCAGGCCCGATTCGACGAAGGGCAGCAAGGCGTCCTGCTGCGATTTGTTGAAGCGGTGGATTTCGTCGACAAACAACAAGGTGTGCTTGCCGAACTGGTCCAGGCTGTGACGGGCCTGGTCCATGGCCGCGCGGATATCTTTGACGCCCGCGAACACGGCTGACAGGGCGATGAATTCGCTGTCGAAGGCGTTGGCCATCAGGCGCGCCAGGGTGGTCTTGCCCACGCCGGGCGGGCCCCATAAAATCATCGAGTGGGCCTTGCCCGCCTCGAACGCGAGGCGCAGCGGCTTGCCCACGCCCAGCAGATGCGTCTGGCCGATGACTTCGTTCAGGGTCGCCGGCCGTAAGGCCTCGGCCAGCGGCTGGCGCGGTGCGGTGGAAAAGAGATCCGCCATAATATTTACCGGTTAAGAATGCAAAGGCCCCGCATCGCTGCGAGGCCGGTCAACAACCAGACGTCAACAATCAATTATTGATGACATCCGCGTCCTTGGGCATGACAAATTTAAAGTGATTGGCAGACAAGGTAGGGTTCTTCTGGAAATTCTTGAACGATAGCACCGACGTCTGGCCGAACGAATCGCGCAATTCCATCGCTTCGGGCAGGCCGTTGCGCAAGCCGATGCTGATTTCGTCGAACGTCGTGTCCTTGGCTTTCGGCGTGGCTTTCAGCCATTCCAGGCCATCGCGCGTGCCCGCTTCGGCCAGGGTGAAATTCTTTTCCAGGTCGTTGCTGCCGAACAAAATCGCCGCTGGCGAGGAACCGAGCGCGTCGCCCAGTTTCTTCACCGTCACCTGGCTCAGGTCCTTGTCGTAGATATACAGCTGCTCGCCATCGGCTTGCAGCAGCTGCTCGTACGGCTTCAGGTAAGTCCAGATGAACTTGCCCGGACGGGCGAATTCAAAAGTGCCGCTGGCCGGTGTCGACACTTTCGCCTTGCCGCCCGCGTCCGCCTTCTTGACCTGGCGCTGCACGAATTCGCCCTTGGCCGACTTGGTACCGGCCGCAAAGCTCTTGAATTGCTCCAGGGCGCTGGCCGAGGCGCTGGCAGCGAACAGCAGGCTGCAAGCGATGCCTGCCGCGCCGATCACCATTTTTGCTGCGAAAGTCTGTTTCTTCATCATTCTTATTGCCCTTGTTCGCTACTTGCCGCCGGCACCAGGATTTCCCGGTTGCCATTGGATTGCATTGTTGAAACCACGCCGCTCTGCTCCATCTGCTCGAGCAGACGGGCCGCGCGGTTGTAGCCGATGCGCAAATGACGCTGCACCAGCGAAATCGAGGCACGGCGGTTTTTCAGCACCACCGCCACCGCCTGGTCGTACAGGGCATCGGCCTCGCCGCCGCCCTCGCCCGGCACGCCGCCTTCGGCGCCATCGCCTTCCAGGGTGCCGCCTTCGAGGATGCCCTCGATATAATTCGGTTCGCCCTGCAGCTTCAGATGGCTGACAACGCGATGGACTTCTTCATCGGACACGAACGCGCCGTGCACGCGCATCGGCAAACCGGTGCCGGGCGGCATGTACAGCATGTCGCCCATGCCCAGCAGGGTTTCCGCGCCCATCTGGTCGAGAATGGTGCGCGAGTCGATCTTCGACGACACCTGGAAAGCGATACGCGTCGGAATGTTCGCCTTGATCAAGCCCGTGATCACGTCTACAGATGGGCGCTGCGTGGCCAGAATCAAGTGCAGGCCGGCGGCGCGGGCCTTTTGTGCGATACGCGCGATCAATTCCTCGACTTTTTTGCCCACCACCATCATCAGGTCGGCCAGCTCGTCGATGATGATGACGATGGTCGGCAGTTTTTCCAGCGGCTCGGGCGAATCCGGCGTCAGGCTGAATGGATTCGGGATATGTTCTTCGCGCTTTTTCGCGTCGGCGATCTTGGCGTTGTAGCCGGCCAGGTTACGCACGCCCATCTTGCTCATCAGCTTGTAGCGGCGTTCCATTTCGTTGACGGCCCAGTTCAGCGCGTGGCCGGCCTGGCGCATGTCCGTCACCACGGGCGCCAGCAAGTGCGGAATGCCTTCGTAGACGGACATTTCCAGCATCTTCGGATCGATCAGGATCAGGCGCACGTCGAGCGGGTCGGATTTGTACAGCAGCGACAGAATCGTCGCATTGATGCCCACGGATTTACCGGAACCGGTAGTACCGGCCACCAGCAAATGGGGCATCTTGGCCAGGTCGGCCACGACGGGCTTGCCGGCGATATCCTTGCCCAGCGCAATCGTCAGGCTGGATACGCCATCGTTATACACCTTGGAGCCGAGGATTTCCGTCAGGCGCACGATCTGGCGCTTGCTGTTCGGCAGTTCCAGCGCCATGTAATTTTTGCCGGGGATGGTTTCCACCACGCGGATCGAGGTGAGCGACAGCGAACGGGCCAGGTCGCGCGCCAGGCCGACGATCTGGCTGCCCTTGACGCCCGTGGCCGGCTCGATTTCATAGCGCGTCACGACAGGGCCGGGGTAAGCGGCCACTACCTTGGCATCCACGCCAAAGTCAGACAATTTCTTTTCGATCAGGCGGCTCGTGAATTCCAGGGTTTCCACGGACACCGTTTCCACCACGGGCGGCGCTTCGTCGAGCAGGGACAGGGGCGGCAGCTTGCCGTCGCCCAGGTTCTCGAACAGATGGGCCTGGCGTTCCTTTTCCACGCGCTCGGATTTCACCACGGTGACCACTTGCGGCTCGATCTTCACGGGCGGCGCGGCCACGTGCTTTTCCACATGCTTGGCGCGCTCGATGACCACCACTTCATCGCGGCGCACGGCAGCCACTTCGCCCTGACGGCGGTCTTCGCGGTCCTGGTAGCGCAGCACGAACCAGTTGAATGCGTCTTCGATGGCGCCGCCGATGCGCTCGGCCACTTGCAGCCAGGACACATGGAAGAACAGCGAAAAGCCCAGGCCGAACAGCAGCAGCAGTAATAAAGTGGCGCCGGTAAAGCCGAAGGCCACGTGGGCCGAGTGGCCCACCAGCTGGCCCAGCACGCCGCCCGGGTCACGCGGCAACTGCACGTGCAGGCTTTTCGCCATGCGCAGGTATTCGAGGCCCATGCTGCCGATCAGCATGATGGAGAAGCCGACGATGCGGATCAGCATCTCGACATGGTGCTCGCGCTCGGCCTCCTCTTCTTCCAGCAGGAAGCGCTTACTCAGGCGGCGATAGCCATTCCATACGGTGCGCAGCAGCCAGACACACCACCACCAGGCGGAAAAACCGAAGATATACAGCAACAGGTCGGACAGGGTCGCGCCCAGCTTGCCGCCCAAGTTGGCCACCTTCTCGACGGAGGTGGCGTGCGACCAGCCTGGGTCGAGCTTGTTGAAGCTGGCCAGGATGAGCACGAAGTACAAGGCAAACGCGGCCAGCGCGAACCAGCGCGCCTCGGACAGCAGCCGCACCAGCCGGTTGGGCAGGGGCCGGCGCTCGACCGGTTTACGGGTGTAACTATTCTGTGTGGCCTGGGCTGGTTTAGTCATTCTGGGAAGCGCTGCAAGGTGATAAATGTTACTGAAAGGGAATTTCCCATAATAAGGAGGTATTCTAAGCCATATATGGCGCCGACGGCCCCACGATTCGTCGCCACAGGCGGCTTGGTCTATAATCCGGGATTGCTTGCGCAAGCGCAATACGCCCTTGTTCTTCGCGCGTATGCCCCCAATTCGGATAGACCCCACTCATAGAGAAGCCCTATTATGACCACTACCAAACACGCCCGCGTCTTGATTCTCGGTTCCGGCCCCGCCGGCTACAGCGCCGCCGTTTATGCCGCGCGCGCCAACCTGAACCCGATGCTGGTTACCGGCGTGGAACAAGGCGGCCAGCTGATGACCACCACCGACGTGGAAAACTGGCCAGGCGACCCGATGGGCGTGCAAGGCCCGGATCTGATGCAGCGTCTGCTGCAGCACGCCGAGCGTTTCAATACGGAAATCGTGTTTGACCACATCCACACCACGTTCCTGAATGAAAAGCCGATCCGCCTGAAGGGCGACAGCCACGAATACACGTGCGACACCTTGATCATCGCCACGGGCGCGTCCGCGCAATACCTGGGCCTGCCATCGGAAGCGGAATTCATGGGCAAGGGCGTATCCGCCTGCGCCACCTGCGATGGTTTCTTCTACCGCAACCAGGAAGTGGCCGTTGTCGGCGGCGGCAACACGGCCGTCGAAGAGGCGCTGTACCTGTCGAACATTGCCAACAAAGTCACCCTGATCCACCGCCGCGACAAGTTCCGCGCGGAAGCGATCCTGATCGACCGCCTGAACGCCAAGGTTGCCGAAGGCAAGATTGTGTTGAAATATAACCACACTCTGGATGAAGTGACGGGCAACGAAGGCGGCGTGACGGGCCTGAACATCAAGTCGACCATCGACGGCAAGGTTGAAGCGCTGTCCGTGCATGGCGTGTTCATCGCCATCGGCCACAAGCCGAACACAGGCATCTTCGAAGGCCAGCTGGACATGCACAACGGCTACATCAAGACGAAAACTGGCCTGGAAGGCATGGCCACGGCCACCAGCGCACCGGGCGTGTTTGCCGCCGGCGACGTGCAGGACCATATCTACCGCCAGGCCATCACCAGCGCCGGCACGGGTTGCATGGCAGCACTGGACGCCCAGCGCTACCTGGAAGGCCAGGAGTAATCGCCGCATGGCGTCGATGAAAGACTTTGCCGACCTGAAAGCGGTCAGCAAGCAGCTCAAGGAGCAGGCCGATGCGCGCGCTCAGGCTGAAGCGGAGCGTGCCAAGCAGGTCAAGGTGCAGGCCGTGGAGAGCAATCTTTTCAAGGCCAGCATCGGCGGCGTCAAGCGCCTGCCCGAGTCCGACCGCTACGTGCCCAGCCTGCCCAAGACGGGCGCCATGGCGCCCCAGCAGCCGGCGCGCAAGTTGTCGCCGGAAGAGGACGATGCGGCCGTGCTGCGCGAGTCACTGTCGGACTTGTTTGAAGTCGACCATTACCTGGAAAACGATCCGGCCCTCAACTATGCCCGCCCCGGCGTGGGGACGGACGTGGTCAAGAAGATGCGCAAGGGCCACTGGCCTATCCAGGATGAGCTGGACTTGCACGGCTTGCGCCGCGACGAGGCGCGCGACGGCATCGGCGCCTTTTTGAACCAGGCCACGCGGCGCAAGCTGCGCTGCGTGCGCGTGATCCACGGCAAGGGTTTTGGCTCGAAAGGCCAGGAACCGGTCTTGAAATCCATGGTGCACAGCTGGCTCGTGCAAAAGGATGAAGTCATCGCCTTTTGCCAGGCGCGCCGCTCCGAAGGCGGCGATGGCGCGCTGGTGGTCTTGCTGTCCGCCGCCCTGCAGCCCATCCGCTAGGCTTGCCAACAAGAAAATACAATTCAGTCACACGTTCCACACTGCACACGGCCCCGTTTGTCACCATTCGGGGCGTGTCATGTTAACCTGTGACAATTATTTCCTGTCCTCGCGCTCCGCCCATGATGCCACCCCAATTGCCGCCTGGCTCGCTGATCAAGATCATTGAGGTCATCGCTATCCTGGTGGGCGCCTTTTCCGGTTTCATCGAAGCGCGCCGCAAGCGCATGGACCTGGTGGGCGTGTTCGTCGTGGCCTTCATCACGGCGTTTGGCGGCGGCACCTTGCGCGACATCCTGCTCGACAAACGGCCCCTGTTCTGGGTCTCGCACCAGGAATACGCCATTCTGATCTTCGTGCTGGCTCTGACGGCCGCGCCATTGATCCAGCATTTGCGGCAAATCGTCTCGGAACGCCTGATCGTCGTGGCCGATGCCATCGGCCTGGGCATGTTCGCCATCGCCGGCGTGGCCGAAGCGACGCGCGCCGGCATGCCGCTCTTCATCGCCTCGATGATGGGGGTGATTACGGGAATCTTTGGCGGCGTGATGCGCGATATCGTCTGCAATGAAGTGCCGATGGTGTTTCGCGACGGAAAACCGTATGCCATCTGCGCGTTCTTCGGCTGCTGGGCTTATCTGCTACAGATGCACTTCGGCGCCGAGCACGACTTCGCGCTATGGACCAGCGCCAGCGGCATCACCATCCTGCGCCTGATCTGCTGGAAATTCGACATGCGGCTGGGGCGCTGACAGGCCATCCGGCAACATTCTTGGTGGCGCATGTCGGCTTACGCGCTGGCGCGCTAAGCCGACCTACGATTGCTGGAAATTCCACATGCGGCTGGGGCGCTGACGGGCAATTCGGCGGCTTTATTGGCTCGGCAGCGTCGGCTTACGCGCTGGCGCGCCAAGCCGACCTACGGCCAGATGCGCGATACATCGCGTAGGTCGGATTAGGCTCGAAGAGCCGTAATCCGACAACATTGCTGGCCTGAACTTATACGGCGTCCGGGCCCGTCTCACCGGTGCGGATACGAATCACCTGCTCCACGTCGCGCACGAAGATCTTGCCGTCGCCGATCTTGCCCGTGCGGGCCGCCTTGATGATGGCGTCGACCACCAGTTCCGACACGCTGTCATCGACCACCACTTCGACCTTGACCTTCGGCAGGAAGTCGACCACGTACTCGGCGCCACGGTACAGCTCGGTATGCCCCTTCTGGCGGCCAAAACCCTTCACTTCCGTCACGGTCAAGCCCGTCACGTTCACATCGGCCAAGGCTTCGCGTACTTCGTCGAGCTTGAATGGTTTGATGATGGCTGTAATCTGTTTCATGGCTTTCTCCTTATTAATAATCGACAATTCTTCACCAAGTGGCTTAACGGGACCCCGCAAAACCGTAGCGAGCAAGTTCAATACCGGGTTGAGTAGCGGAGCCGTACTTTGAGTACGGTGAGCAACGGATGCCCGGTAGTGAGCTGCGCAGTAGGTTTGGCGGGGTTCCCCTCGTTATTCGTAGAACTTCGAGGTAATCGGATAACGCCAGTCGCGGCCAAAGCCACGGTGCGTGACGCGGATGCCCACGGGCGACTGGCGCCGCTTGTATTCATTGATCTTGATCAGGCGCGTGATTTTCGCCACGTCGGCCGGCGGGTAGCCTGCCTCGATAATGTCGGCGATCGGCCGGTTTTCTTCCATATACATCTGCATGATGCCATCGAGTATTTCATACGCTGGCAAGGAATCCTGGTCCAGCTGGTCGGCGCGCAGTTCGGCCGACGGTCCGCGCGTCAGGATGCGCTCGGGAATCACGTTTGAGATGCTGTTGCGGTACGCGCACAAACGGTACACCAGGGTCTTGGCAATATCCTTGATGACGGCAAAGCCGCCCGCCATGTCGCCATACAGGGTGCAATAGCCGACGGCCATCTCGCTCTTGTTGCCGGTCGTCAGCACAATGCTGCCGTGCTTGTTCGACAAGGCCATCAGCAAGGTGCCGCGGATGCGCGCCTGGATGTTTTCTTCCGTCGCGTCTTCCGCCAGTCCGGCGAATTCCCCGGCCAGGGTGGCGCGGAAGGCATCAAAAGTTTGCTTGATCGGAATTTCATCGTAGCGTACATCGAGGCGTTTTACCATGTCGCGCGAATCGATCCACGAGATATCGGCCGTAAATTGCGATGGCATCATGACGGCACGCACCTTGTCGGCGCCCAGCGCATCGACGGCAATGGCCAGGGTCAGGGCCGAATCAACGCCGCCCGACATGCCGATCAGCACGCCAGGGAAACCGTTCTTGCCGATATAGTCGCGCACGCCCAGCACCAGAGCCTGGTAGACCTGCGCTTCCGTGGCCAGCGGCGCGGCCAGCGCTTGCGGCACGGGCATGGCGCCGTCGAAGTCGACCAGCTGCAAGTCTTCCTCGAAGTGGCGCAGCTGGGCGCAAATCGTGCCGGCCGCGTCCATGACGAAGGAATCGCCATCGAAAATCAGCTCATCCTGGCCGCCGACGAGGTTGGCATACACGAGCGCCATGCCTTGCGCGCTGACGTTCTTGCGCATGGTGTCATAGCGCAGGTGCTGCTTGTGCATGTGGTAGGGCGAGCCGTTCGGCACCAGCAGCACTTGCGCGCCGGCCGCGCGGGCGCGCATCGGCGCGTGCTCGAACCACGTGTCTTCGCAGATATTGATACCGAAACGCACGCCTTTCACGCCAAACACGAAAGCCTGGTCCGACGACGTGAAATAACGCTTTTCATCGAACACGGTGGTGTTCGGCAAGTCGTGCTTGCGGTAGGTGCCCAGCACTTCGCCGTTCAGCAGCACGGAGGCGGCATTGTGGCGCACGCCCTTCTCGTCCTGCAGGGGCAGGCCCACCACCACGTGCAAATCCTTGAACTGGGCCAGGTCGGCAGCCAGCCCCGCAAACGCTTCCTGCGTTTTTGCGTAGAATGCATTGCGCAGCAACAGGTCCTCGGGTGGATAGCCGACCAGCGACAGCTCCGGCGTGAGCACGATATCGGCGCCCGCTTCAAAGGCGCGGCGGGAAAGGTCGAAGATCTTGGCACGGTTGCCGGCCAGATCGCCGACCGTACTATTCATTTGAGCAATTGCGACTTTGACTGTCATGATGATGGATATTTCGCTTATTAAACAAGACGGTGGCGCACAGGCCGGTGGTGGCGCCCCGAGAGTGATGAATGCACACTACAACAATGAATTATCGCACGGCTATCGTCTCTACCCTGGCTGAAATTGGCGAAGCGGCCTGGTCGGACCTGCTGGCGCGCCAGTCGGACGCCAAGGCGGAGGCCAAGGCGGAGGCCAAGGCGGAGGCCAATCCCTTCCTCTCCTACGCTTTCCTGCACACGCTGCACGAATCGGGCTGCGCCAGCGCGGACACGGGCTGGCAGCCGAATTACCTGGTGCTGTGGCAAGGCGATGTGCTGGCCGCCGCCCTGCCTCTGTACCTGAAGCTGCACTCGTATGGCGAGTACGTGTTCGACTGGGCCTGGGCCGATGCGTATCAGCAGCATGGCCTGGAATACTACCCGAAACTGTTGTCCGCCATTCCCTTTACGCCCGTCAGCGGCCCGCGCCTGCTGGCCCGCGATGGCGAGGCGCGCGCCGCCCTGCTGGCCTTCCTGCAAGCCCAGCAGCAAGCGGCCGAAGTCTCGTCCACGCATATCCTGTTCCCGCCGGAAAGCGAGGCGCGGCAACTGGCGGCGGCCGGCTATCTCTTGCGTAGTGGCGTGCAGTTTCACTGGCTCAATCCCGGCTACACGGACTTCGAACAATTCCTCGCCACCCTGGAGCACAAGAAGCGCAAGAATATCCGCGCCGAACGGCGCAAGGTGATTGAGGCGGGCGTGGCCATGCGCCAGGTGCGCGGCGTCGATGCGAAGGATACCGACTGGCAGCTGTTCCACCGCTGCTACAGCAACACTTATGCGGAACACCGCTCGTCGCCGTATCTGTCGCTGGATTTCTTCCGCCGCATCGGCGCCAGCATGCCGGACAATATCCTGCTGGTGATCGCCGAACGCGAAGGCCGGGCGATTGCCGCCTCGCTGCTGATCCACACCAAGGACACTTTATATGGCCGCTACTGGGGCGCGCTGGAGCACGTGCCCTGTTTGCACTTCGAGACGGCGTATTACCAGCCGCTGGAGTTTTGCATCGCCAACGGCATCGCCACTTTCGAGGGCGGCGCGCAGGGCGAGCACAAGATGGCGCGCGGCTTCCTGCCGCAAAAGACCTGGTCCGCCCACTGGCTGGCGCACCCGGCCTTCGCCGATGCCGTGCAGCGCTTTTTAGAAAGGGAACGGGGCGGCATTGATGCCTATCTCGATGAGTTGAACGAGCACAGCCCGTTTCGCGCCCCATCGCCCCCATAATGCAACAACGCTCCCGGCCGGCTGGCGGGGAGCGCTGTCGGTCACGCGCACCTGAAGAGCATCAGGCGGCCGAGCGTCCCGCGCCGGAACCGAAGGCGCCGTCCTTCTTCAGTTTATAGGCGCGCCATGCCAGGCTCAGCAGCAAAATGCCTGTCAGCAAGGCATACACGCCGATCATCCACACGAGGGCGAACGTGCCTGCCGCAGGGAATGCCAGGATCAGGATGCCGAAGACGATGGAAATGATGGCATTGAGCACCAGCAGCCATTCGCCCTGGATGGCCTTGCGCAAACGGATCGCCAGCACGATATCGAACACGCCCGAGATCAGGGCATTGACGCCGATCATGACGATCAAGGCAAACGTCGTCAGCAGCGGGTAGATGATGGTCAATATGCCCACGGCCAGGCCGCAGATGCCCAGCAGCAGCAAGGCCCACCAGTCGCCGCCATGCTTGCGGTTGCTGAATGCACCGACGACAGAGGCGCCGCCGCCGAGCAGCGCATACACGGCAAACACGGTCAGCAGGGACAGCACCGTCACGCCAGGCAAGACCAGGGTGATCACGCCAAAGGCAACGGCCGCCATGCCACGCAGGGCCAGGACCCACCACGAGCGCATCAATAAATGCTCAGCATACATACCATCTCCCGTTCAAAATCATTACAAAGTTAACTTTTCGATAATATTTTTGGCGTAGGCCTGCCGTGCCATCCATCGGAAAGAGTTATGTTGTGGCAATAAAAAAGCGCACCCGGCCATCATAGCAGGGTGCGCTTTTTACTTGCACACGACAGAAAACCGGCGGCTGTCCGCCGGCTCCGCGGGAAATGACTTGCTTAGGAAGCTGCTTTTGCGGCATCCGCCTTGTAAGCGGCGACGCCGCCAAGGATTTCTTCCTTGGCCACTTCAGGACCGTACCAGCCGTCGATCTTGACCCATTTGCCTTTTTCCAGATCTTTGTAGTGCTCGAAGAAATGCTGGATCTGGCGCAAGCGCAGTTCGTTCAAGTCTTCCGGCTTTTGCCAGTGGCTGTAGATCGACAGGACTTTATCGACTGGCACGGCCAGCACTTTCGCGTCTTCGCCCGACTCGTCGGTCATTTTCAGCACGCCGATAGGACGGCAGCGCACGACCACGCCAGGGATCAGCGGGAACGGGGTGATGACCAGCACGTCGACCGGGTCGCCGTCCGGCGACAGGGTGTTCGGCACGTAGCCATAGTTGCACGGGTAGTGCATGGCGGTACCCATGAAGCGATCAACGAAAATCGCGCCGCTTTCCTTGTCGACTTCGTACTTGATCGGATCGGCGTTCATCGGGATTTCGATGACGACGTTGAAATCGTTCGGCAGGTCGCGGCCGGAAGAGACGTTATTCAAACTCATGGGATTCCTCATTAGCGGGTGGTGTTGTAACCGCGTAATTATAGCGAAGTACAGGCCGCTTGTGCGATGCAGCAGCAGCCTGCACGCGTTTCGCGCAGCTAGCAAGCAACATTGCCACAGTGACACAACGGCACGCATGGCCATGCCAGGGTACGCTTTGGAAGAACTCTTCAATACAAGCGTGTTTCCCTTGCGCACCGGTTGCCGCCTGGCCGACAATCGCGGCATGCAACTAGCTCAAGACCAGTGGTACCCCGTCCTCGACAGCGTCGAACTCAAAAAACAGCCGTTGGGCGCGCAGCGCCTGGGTCGGCGCCTGGTATTCTGGCGCACGGCTGACGGCAAGCCGCATGCCCACCCGGACCGCTGCCCGCACCTGGGCACGGCCCTGAGCGCGGGCAGCATTCATGGCAACAGGCTGGTGTGTCCTTTTCACGGCTTTGCCTTCGATGGAGACGGGCGCTGCGGCCACATCCCCGCCAACGGCTGCGCGCGCAAGGTGCCGAAGGCGATGGCCGTCGACAGCTTTCCCCTTGCCGAGGCGCACGGCTTCATCTGGCTGTGGCTGGGCCAGACGCGGGAAAGCTATCCGCCCCTGCCCTTCTTCGAACAGTTGCAGCAGGGCTGGCAGTACCGCACCGAAATCGTCGACTGGCCCGTGCACTACACGCGCGCCATCGAAAACCAGCTCGATGTGGCCCACCTGGCGTTCGTGCACCGCAGCACCATCGGGCGCGGCGGGCGCAGCTTTGTCGACGGCCCGTATGTGGAAGCGGATGCGCAAGGCATCCGCGTGTGGACCAGCAATGCGCCGGACCAGGGGCAGGAACACCGCAGCCAGGCCGAACTGGCGCAGGCAGCGCAAGGCAGGGAACCCAGCCTGCAGCTGCTGTTTCCCGGCACCTGGCTGCTCAACATCACGCCAGGATTAAGGAACTTCATCGCCTTCGTACCCATCAACGAGCACACGGTGCGCTATTACCTGCGCTTCTACCACCGCGTGCGCGTGCCCGGCCTGGCATGGCTGTTCGGACGCCTGATGGGCTGGAGCAACCGCATCGTCCTGAACCAGGACCGCCGCGTGGTGGTCACGCAAACGCCGGCCAACAGCCTCGATGCAATGGACGACCGCTTTATCGAAGCGGACCGCGCCATCATCGCTTACCGCAAACAGCTCGCCCGCCTGCTGCAAAATAAATAGGCGGCGCGCCGATATTATCTGGGCAGGCCGCGCAACAGATAATCGGCGAGCGATGAAATAGAATAAGTATAAACACGTAGGTAATATTACCGACTTCCTGCATTAATACCTGCCGCCTCGCCGCACGGCCATCCCGACATTACCATGTGATAAACATGGTTATTATTGAACGCATTGCATTTCTTGCAGCCATTCATGGCAACTGTCTCAGCCCGCCGCTTCCCGTGCCAACGCATCGCGGGGCGCCACGCCCGGCAAACCCCGACAATCCGCGCGCTGGCGCGGCTGTGCTACCCCCTTCCAGCATAATATTTGTTTTTATTTGAAGCATTTATTTCTTTAAATCGGGAAAGCGGCAAAAGCCGCCACTACCAGAAGACAATAATGAATTCTGATAAAATATTACATTCTGGTGTTTCCAAAACTTCGCATACTCTGCAAACAACGCCTTCGCTAGATTCAATATGGCGCACTTCGCGCCACCGATAAATCCTTGCAAAAAGGAATATGATGATTCCCTCTTACCGGCCCGGGCCTTTATTAAAGGTCACCGGCGTTATTTTCATTCTGTTTGGCCTCGCCCTGCTGGGCGGCGGCATCTGGCTCGCCACGCTCGGCGGCTCCTGGTACTACTTGCTGGCCGGCATAGGCATGCTGGTTGCCGGCGGCCTCGTCTTCAAGGGCCGCCGCAGCGCCCAGCCTTTTCTCGCCTTTTTGCTGTTCGCCACCCTGGTGTGGTCCGTCATTGAAGTGAAATTCGACTGGTGGCAACTGCTGCCGCGCCTGGATATCTGGTTCGCCGCCGCCGTCTGGCTGCTGCTGCCCTTCGTCAGCCGCCGCCTGAGCCCGCCAGCAGATGGCGCGGCGAAACAGGGGCAGGCGGGCAAGACCGCCCTTTCCGCCGCCGTGGCCCTGACCGTCGTCGCCGGTGTCATCGCCCTGTTCCAGGATTACCATGACCTGCATGGCGACGTGCCGGCCGAAAACATGGCCGCCACCGCCACGGGCGACCTGGCGCCCGGCGTCGAGCACAACGACTGGTCCGCGTATGGCCGCTCCGGCTATGGCGACCGCTATGCGCCCGCCGCGCAGATCACGCCGGCCAATATTTCCGGCCTGAAAGAAGCCTGGACCTATCACACGGGCGACTTCAAGGGCCCCAACGACCCGGGCGAGATCGCCAACGAAGTCACGCCGCTGAAGGTCAACGACATGCTGTACCTGTGCACGCCGCACAACATCGTCATCGCCCTGAACCCGGACACGGGCAAGGAAATCTGGCGCCACGATCCGAAGATCAACCGCGATGCGGCCAGCTACCAGCACATGATCTGCCGCGGCGTCGCCTACTGGGACGTGAACGCGGGCCGCGCCAGGAACGACCCTGCGCCGCAGGCTGCCACCATGGAATGCCCGCGCCGCATCCTGGCGCCGACCATGGACGGCACCATGATCGCCGTCAATGCCGATACGGGCGAGTCGTGCAAGAGCTTTGGCAACAACGGCGTCGTCAACCTGTATAAAAACATGGCGATGATCAAGCGCGGTTTCCTGATGCCGACCTCGCCGCCAGCCGTGGCGCAAAACGTGGCCGTGATCGCCGCCAGCGTGACGGACAACCATTCCACGGAAGAGCCATCGGGCGTGATCCGCGGCTACGATCCCGTCACCGGCAAGCTGCTGTGGAACTGGGACCCGGCCACGCCGGAAGATACCGAGCCTTTCCCTGAAGGCAAGAACTACACCAACAACTCGCCCAACTCGTGGGGCGTGGCCAGCATCGATGAAAAGCTGGGCATGGTGTACATCCCGATGGGCAATGAAACCCCCGATACCTGGGGCGGCAACCGCAACAAGAATGGCGAGAAATACAATAGCGCCATCGTCGCGCTGGACCTGGCGACGGGCAAAGTGCGCTGGGCTTACCAGACCGTGCACCATGATATCTGGGACATGGACATCGGCGGCCAGCCAAGCCTGGTTGACATCGATACGCCAAAAGGCAAGGTGCCATCCGTGGTGGCCACGACAAAACGCGGCGACATCTACGTGATCGACCGCCGCGACGGCAGCCTGGTGGTGCCGGCACCGGAAAAACCCGTACCGACGAGCAATCCGGCCGCTGGCGACACCCTGTCGCCCACGCAGCCGTTCTCGGCCCTGACCTTCCTGCCAGAGCGCAATATCAGCGAAGCGGACATGTGGGGCACCACGCCGTTCGACCAGCTGGCCTGCCGCATCATCTTCAAGGAACGCCGCTATGAAGGCCCGTTCACGCCGCAAACGGCCGGCAAGGGCGCCGTCATTTCGCCTGGCCCGCTGGGCATCTTCGAATGGGGTGGCGCGGCCATCGACCCCGTGCGCCAGTTGTTGATCGTCAATCCCGACTACATGGGCTTCCTGGAAAAACTCGTGCCGCGCGCCGAGACGACGGCCAAGGGCGGCACGGGCGGCGAAATGGGCTTGCAGCCGCAGACGGGCGTACCGTTCGCCGTGGAAATCAAGGCCTTCCTGTCGCCACTGGGCTTCCCATGCCAGGCACCGCCGTGGGGCTATGTGGCCGCCGTCGACCTGCGCACCATGAAGAAAGTCTGGATGCACAAGAACGGCACCACGCGCGACAGCGGTCCCGTGCCGATTCCATTGCCACTGGGCGTGCCCAGCCTGGGCGGCATGGTCACCACCGGCGGTGGCGTGACGTTCCTCAGCAGCACGCTCGACTACTACATCCGCGGCTACGATGTCAGCAACGGCAAAGTCATCTGGAAAGCCCGCCTGCCAGCCGGCGGCCAGGCCACCCCGATGAGCTATGTGTCGAACAAGTCGGGACGCCAGTTCGTCGTCGTCATGGCCGGCGGCCACGGTTCGCTGGGCACGAAGATGAGCGACACGCTGGTGGCGTATGCTTTGCCGGAAGGCACGGCCGTCAAGAAAGCCGAAGCAAAGAAATAAACTGAACGGCAGCCAAGTGCATGCCAGGCGGCCCGCTCGATGCATCATCGGGCGGGCCGTTTTTTCATGTGGCACGCACTTCGGCAAGCAGGTGGCGCCGGCAAACGGGTCTGCCTCCTTGCCGCAGACGTGGCTGGCCATGGCCCGTGGCCGCGCCACCAGGTCACGACATGCCAGTGCTTGCCCCGGCTCCGCCGCCAGCCAGCGCCCGCGTCGCGGTGGCGATGGCGCAAAAAAAGCCGTTCAGTCTGCACTGAACGGCTTTTTTACGTCTGAAGAAACGACTGGCTTACAGGATGGTGGCCAGCGCGCATTGGCGGTAATGGGCGGCGGCCTGTTCCGTCTGCTGCAAGGCGTCGTGCATCTGCGCCAGCTTCAGGTGCGCGTCGCGCACCATCCGCGGCTCGTTCGCGTCCGACAGCGCCTGCTCCAGGTGGCGCTGCGCCTTGCCCCAGAGTTTCTGCTTGAGGCACAGCGAACCGAGGGTCAGCGCCAGTTCCGCGTCCAGCGGACGCTTTTTCAGCCACTGTTCGCAATGTTCGATCTGCAGCAGCAAGGCGGGCGTGCCGCCTGGGGCCGCCGCTTCGCGGTAGGCGCGCACCACGCGGTCGTCCCAGTCGGCGGCCAGCGACTCTTCGCACACCAGGCGCGCCTCGTCGTGCAGGCCGCGCGCATTCAGGGCCGTGGCGGCGCGGCAGGCGATATACGGCTTGACCCGGTCGCTGCTGGGCACGGTGGACCAGACGCGCATCAGCGATTCGGCGTCGTGCGTGGGGTCGGACAGCAAATGGTCATAGGCCAGCTCACGCAGGCGCGACGACAGGGCCGGATGCAGGGCGCGGTGCTTGTCGAGCGAACGCACGAGGCGCAGCACTTCCGGCCAGTTCTTCGCCTGCTGCTCGGCTTTCAGCGACCATTGCAGCGCGTGGATGTGGCGCGTGCCGCTGGCGTTCAGTTCGCGCACGGCGGCCAGCGCCGCTTCCGGCTGGTGGTCGTCGACCAGCAATTCCGTCACCGTCATCAGGCGCGCCGTTTTCAGGCTGGCATCGCCTTCGACACGCGCCAGCCAGCTGTCGCGGCGTTCGGACTGGCGCATGCGGTGCGCGGCGCGCGCGCCGATCAGCGCGGCCAGGCCGGCGTTTTCTTCCAGCTCGGCGGCCCGCAGGGCAGCCTTCTCGGCATGGCCGAAACGGCCTTCGAACAGGGCTTTCAAGGCTTCGCGCAAGCCCTTGTTGCCATCGCGCTCACGCTTGCGCTGGCGGTAGGCGGCCACTTGCGCCGGCATGCGCACGGTGGCGCGCACGGCGCGCACCAGCAGGTACAGCAGCACGAACAGCACCACCTGCAGCAGCAGGAAGAAGTTCAGCGACAAATCGATGCGGTATGGCGGATAGAACAGCACCACATTGCCAGGGTTGAAACGGGCCGTCACGGCGATACCGATCGCCGCGGCCATCAGGGCGAGTAACCAGAGAAATAAACGCATGGGCTCAGGACTTCGCTTTGTAGTTGCGCACAGCGGTCAGGCTGTCGGACAAGGTCGGCATTTCGATGGCCAGGTTGCTCGCCTGCACCTGGCGCAGCAGGGCTTGCGCCGTCTGCGTGCTCCTGGCGCGCGTGTCGAAATACTTGGCCAGCGCATCCTGGGTGGCAATCAGGTCATTGCGGAACGCCGTTTCATTGCGCGACAACAATGCCATGCGGGCATTGAGCAGGCGCAGCTTGACGTTTTCACGCAAGAAATATGTTTGCGTCGGCGACAGCATCAGCGCTTCCGGCGTGTCGACCCGGCGGATGCGGATCAGCTGGCGCACGTCGTTCCACATGTCGCTGCTCCAGGTATTCCAGCCTTCGCGCACCGTGTGCAGCAGCGGCTCGGGCGCCGGCGGGCCCACCAGCTTGCCGCTGGCATCGCGCGCATGCCTGGCACCGGCCTTGCCCGGCTTTTCCGGCGCCGCCGGCAAGGCCGGCGTTTCATCGGACAGCATCGGCAAGGCGTCGATCTGGGCAATCACGGCATCGAGGCGCAGGGCCACGCCCGTCGAATCGACGCTGGGCAGGGCCTTGAGTTTTTCCATGTCGCGGGCGATGGCGCGGCGGATGGTGATGAACTGCGGCTTGTCCGAGCGCGACAGGCTGCGGTCGGCGTTTTGCAGGGCGATCAGCGCGCCGGGCACATTGCCGGCCAGTTGCAGCTGCTGGCTGGCCGTCGACAGCACTTGCTCGATTTCCGTCAGCGCCCACTCGTCGCGGTTCTTCGACAAGTCGTTATACAGTTGTTCCAGCGCCAGCTGCTGGCTCTGGGTTTCGCTCTGGCGGTTTTCCAGCGCGCCAACCTTGATTTGCAGCTCTTTCGTGCCTTCCTGCACGGTGCGCGCCAGCATGCCCGTTTCGGCATTGCTGACGTCGCCCTTTTGCAGGCGCTTGGCCACTTCTTCGCGCAGATTACGGATCTGCTTGCTGGTCGACCAGCTTTGCGCGGCCAGCAGCACCGCCAGCACGATGACGGCGATACTCATGGGCTTTTGCAGCTGCTCGATCAGGCTCGGCGCGCGGCCAGCGGATTGGTCGGCCGCCTGCGGCGCCGTCTTCACGGCGCTGCCAGGCGTTGCATTCGATTCGGGGATGGTAGGCATTTCGTTCATGGTCGTGATTGTAACGCGGCGAGCACTCCTGCGTCGCCTGATCCTGTCAAGGTGACCCGGGCAAAGCCCAGGGCGGCCGCCGTTTGTGCAATGCGGGCATGCGGTACGATCAGATGCTGCTGTTGCATTTTTGCAACAGCTGTCTTTTCACCACGGCTGTCGTCCAGCGCCGCCAGCAAGGCCAGCAAGCCGCGCAGCGCTTCCGAGCTGGTGATGATCCAGTCATTATTATGCTGCAACAAGTTTTCCAGAGTCGCCCGCAAGGCGGCTGTCAGCGCTGGCACCTGGCGGCGATAGGCCGTGACGAACTCGACGGAAGCTCCCGCCGCGCGCAAGCCGTCGGCCAGGAAGTCGCGCCCGCCATCGCCGCGCACGATCAGCGCGCGCTTGCCGCGCAGGGCCGGCAAGTCCAGTGCCAGCAGCAGGTGCTCGGAATCGCTGCGCGCCGTATCGAACGGGCTGGTGATGCTGGCGTTGGCATCCGTGACGCCATGCGCCGCCAATGCCATGCGGCTGCCCTCGCCCACCACGGCCAGCGGCACGCCGGCCGGCCAGGCTGGCAAATGCGCAAAGACGCAGTCGATGGCGTTCGGCGAAACAAACACCACCAGATCAAACTCAGGCAGGCGCGCCAGCATGCGCAGCAGCTGCGCGCGCTCGGCTGCGCCGTCGAGGGCATGGATTTCCAGCAGCGGCAGCAGTTGCACGGGCAAGCCCAGCGCCGCGACCTTGGCGGCCAGCGGCCCCGCTTGTTGCGCGGGCCGCGTGATCACCACGGTGTCAGGCATGCGGCGCCAGGCCTTCATGGTTGTCGGGTGTAACGGCGCACGAGGCGAGGATGCCGGCCGCGTCTTGCGCGCGCAGCAGCTCGGCCACCTGTTCGCCCAGCAGTTCCGGCCCGCTGGCCGGGCCACTGACATCGGCGCTGGCCATGCGCGCGCCATCCGGCGTGGCAACCATGGCGCGCAAGCGCATCTGTTCGCCATCGACGGTGGCAAACGCGGCCAGCGGAATCTGGCAGCTGCCGCCAAAGATCTTCGACACCTTGCGCTCGGCCGTGACGGCTTGCGCCGTGGCCGTGTGGTTCAGCGGCGCCAGCAGGCGCACGAGGTCGGCACCGTCGGCGCGCCCGCTGCGGATCTCGATGGCCATGGCGCCCTGGCCTGCGGCCGGCAGGCTGTCTTCCGGCGCCAGCACGGCGCGGATGCGCGATGCCAGGCCCAGGCGTTTCAAGCCGGCGGCGGCCAGGATGATGGCGGCGTAGTCGCCACGGTCGAGCTTGCCCAAACGCGTATCGAGGTTGCCGCGCAGGGGAAGGATGGTCAGGTGCGGATAGCGCGCGGCGATCAGCGACTGGCGGCGCAGGCTGCTCGTGCCCACCACGGCGCCGTGCGGCAATTCGGCCAGGCTGGCGTAGTCGTTCGAGACGAAGGCGTCGCGCGGGTCCTCGCGCTCGAGGATGGCGGCCAGGGCAAAGCCCTCCGGCAATTCCATCGGCACGTCCTTGAGCGAATGCACGGCCAGGTCGGCGCGCCCTTCTTCCATCGCCACTTCCAGTTCCTTGACGAACAAGCCCTTGCCGCCTACCTTGGACAGGGCGCGGTCGAGAATCTGGTCGCCGCGTGTGGTCATGCCGAGAATTTCAACGCTACACTGCGGATACAGGGCGGCCAGGCGCGCGCGCACATGTTCCGCTTGCCACATGGCAAGACGGCTTTCGCGCGTGGCGATCACCAGGCGGGCGGGAATAGTCGGCGTCAATTCGTTCGGGGTCAATTCGGATGCTTTCAAAACAAGTTCTTTCGCTGTCGTTGTCATTGTGGTTGCGATTGTCGTTGAGATTCTCGTGGCCCATTCGCCCATCCGATCTCAATTTATACCGGCATGGCGCGTGGCGTCGCTATAATCGTTATCCCTTTGCCTACACGGCCAAGTCAGGCTGGCGTCCATGTTGAAGACCACAAATTTTATCATGCGCCCCCTCCCCCCTGCGGCCAAACGCCCGGTGCGATCCTCATTCCCTTGCTTTTACACTTACTTTGGTTCTTTATTATGCTCAATGACGCAGTAGCACCAGAAATAGTTCCAGCGGCCGGCTCCGACAAGGATGCGCCGCTGAAAGAAGATATCCGCCTGCTGGGCCGCCTGCTGGGCGACGTGCTGCGGGAACAGGAAGGCGACGCCGTCTTCAACGTGGTGGAAACCATCCGTCAGACGTCCGTGCGCTTCCGCCGCGAAGCGGATGCGGACGCCGCGCTGGAACTCGACGCCATGCTCAAGGAACTGAGCCGCGAGCAGACCATTTCCGTCGTGCGCGCCTTTTCCTATTTTTCGCACCTGGCCAATATCGCGGAAGACCAGCACCATATCCGCCGCCGCCGCGCCCACCTGCTGGCTGGTTCCCCTGCGCAAAAAGGCAGCGTCAGCTTCGCGCTGAAAAAGCTGCGCATGGCCGGCGTGCCGCGCAAGACGGTCGACACCTTTTTCCAGGAGGCGCTGATCGCCCCCGTGCTGACGGCCCACCCGACGGAAGTGCAGCGCAAGAGCATCCTCGACGCCGAGCATGACATCGCCCGCCTGCTGGCCGAACGCGACCTGCCGCTGACACCAAAGGAACGCCACGCCAACATGCAGCTGCTGCGCTCGCGCGTGGCCACCCTGTGGCAGACGCGCATGCTGCGCTACTCCAAGCTGACGGTGGCCGACGAGATCGAGAACGCCCTGTCCTACTACCGCATCACCTTCTTGCGCGAACTGCCGGGCCTGTACGACGACATCGAGGACGACATCGCCGCCGAATACCCGAATGGCGATGGCACGATCGAACCGATCAACGCGGCCTACGTGCAGATGGGCAGCTGGATTGGCGGCGACCGCGACGGCAATCCGAACGTCAACGCCGGCACCATGCAGCATGCGCTGGCGCGCCACGCCACCACCATCCTCGACTTTTACCTCGATGAAGTGCACGCGCTGGGCGCGGAACTGTCCGTCTCGACCCTGATGGTGGGCGTGAGCGCCGAACTGCAGGCGCTGGCCGAGCAGTCGCCGGACGCCTCGCCGCACCGCAGCGACGAACCGTACCGCCGCGCCCTGATCGGCATCTATGCGCGCCTGGCCGCCACCGCGCGCGCCCTGGGCGCCACCAATATCCTGCGCAAGGAAGTGGGCGCGGCGGCCGCCTACCCGGATGCGGCCGCTTTTGTGGCCGACCTGCGCACCATCGTCGCCTCGCTCGAAGCGCACCACGGCGCCGCCCTCGTGCGCCCGCGCCTGGCCACCCTGGCGCGCGCGGCCGACATCTTCGGCTTCCACCTGGCCTCGCTCGACATGCGCCAGACGTCAGACGTGCACGAGCGCGTGCTGGCCGACCTGTTCGCCAAGAGCGGCGTGGCCGCCGATTACGCCGGCATGGCCGAGGAAGCCAAGCAGGCCCTGCTGCTGAACGAACTGGCACAGCCGCGCCTGCTGTATTCACCCTACATCGCCTATGCCACCGAGACGGATGCGGAGCTGGCGATTTTGCGCGCGGCGCGCAACATCCGCCAGCGCTACGGCGCGCGGGCCATCCGCAACTACATCATCTCGCACACGGAAACCGTGTCCGACCTGCTGGAAGTATTGCTGCTGCAAAAAGAAACGGGCTTGCTGCGCACCGACTGGCATGCAGGTGGCGACGGCGACAGCACGTGCGAGCTGATGGTCATCCCCCTGTTTGAAACCATCCCCGACCTGCAGCGCGCGGCCGGCATCATGGGCCAGCTCATGGCATTGCCATTGGTAAAACAGCTGATCGCCAAGCAGGGGCAATTGCAGGAAGTCATGCTCGGCTATTCGGACTCGAACAAGGATGGCGGCTTCCTCACCTCGAACTGGGAGCTGTACAAGGCGGAACTGGCTCTCGTGTCCGACTTCCAGAAGGCCGGCGTCAAGCTGCGCCTGTTCCATGGCCGGGGCGGCACGGTGGGCAGGGGCGGCGGCCCCAGCTACGAAGCCATCCTGGCGCAGCCGCCGGGCACCGTCAACGGCCAGATCCGCCTGACGGAACAGGGTGAAATCATCGCCTCGAAGTTTTCCAACGCGGAAATCGGCCGGCGCAACCTGGAATTGCTGGTCGCCGCCACCCTGGAAGCGAGCCTGGCGCCGCAGGAAGCCAATCCGGCCCGCAACAGCCAGCTGGCGCAGTTCGAAGCCGTGATGGCGCAGTTGTCGGACCTGGCCTACCACGCCTACCGCGACCTCGTGTATGAAACGCCGGGCTTCACGGAGTATTTCTTCTCGGCCACGCCAATCGCGGAAATCGCCGAACTGAACCTCGGTTCGCGCCCCGCCTCGCGCAAGGCCAACCAGCGCATCGAAGACTTGCGCGCCATTCCCTGGGGCTTTTCCTGGGGCCAGTGCCGCTTGCTGCTGCCCGGCTGGTTCGGCTTCGGCAGCGCCATCCACGCCTGGATCAACGGCGCAGATGGCGGCGCTAAAGACGAAAAAATCGCCACCCTGCGCGCCATGCATGCCGAATGGCCGTTCTTTGCCACCCTGCTGTCGAACATGGACATGGTACTGGCCAAGACGGACCTGGCGATCGCCTCGCGCTATGCGGAACTGGTGGCCGACCAGGGCTTGCGCGAACGCATCTACAAGCGCATCACGGACGAGCATGGCAATACCCTGCAATGTCTGGAACTGATCACCGGCAATACGGAACGCCTGGCAGGCAACCCGCTGCTGGCCCGCTCGATCCAGAACCGTTTCGCCTATCTCGATCCGCTCAACCACTTGCAGGTGGAACTGATCAAGCGCAACCGCGCCCTGTCCAGCGCCAGCAAGATCGACGAGCGTGTCCATCGCGGCATCCAGCTGTCGATCAACGGCGTGGCGGCAGGCTTGCGCAACACGGGCTGACGCCGGATAAGCGCCCTGCAGGCAAGGCCGGCGCCGCCAACGCCGGCCTTTTTATTTTCTGTAGGAAAATTATTCTCAAGAAAACAACAATTAAGCATTACACTGGCAGCGGGTAATCCTTCCTCCGGCGCCGGGCGCGCCGCAGCGGCCAACCAAGACGCCAGGAATACGGATGAGTAGATGGTCGATTGAAACGCTCAGCGCGGTCTGTGCCGCACTGCTCCTGGTCGCACTGGGCTGGCTCGCCGGCGTGGCCTGGCAGGAGCTCAATTTCTGGGAACATGTGTGGCTGAGCGTGCTATTGCTGACGGCCACCGGCATGGCCATCTGGCTGATGCGCAAGCTGCGCACCCGCCTGGCCTGCGCGCGCCAGCAGCTTGACGCCAGCACCATGCGCTACCGCGACCTGGCCGAAGCGGCGCAGGATGGTATGTGGCAAACGGATGCCGATGGCATGATCGTGCACGTCAACCAGCGCCTGGGCGACATGCTGGGCCTGCCCCTGGATCAGCTGCTGGGCCACTCCATGGCCGAATTCCATGACGATGCCACCTTGCAGCGCCTGTGCCCGCTGCGCCAGGAGGCGGGACAAAGCTGCATGGGCGAGCTGCGCTATATGCATGCGGACGGTTCGGAACGCTGGGCCATGCTCAGCGGGCGCCGCCTGTACGACCGCCTCGGCAGCCTGACGGGCGCCCTGGTGCTGGCCAGCGATATCACCGAGCACAAGCGGGCAGAGCAAGCGCTCAGCGTCGCCCATGCGGAGCTGGAAAACCGCGTGGCCCTGCGCACGGCGCAGTTACTGGATGTAAATACCCAGCTGTCCGCCGAGATCGCCATGCGCGCGCAGACGGAGGCGGCGCTGGCGCGCAGCGAGGAGCGGCTGCAGGACATCATTTCCATGATGCCGTTGTCGCTGTTCCTCAAGGATGCCGATTCCCACATCGTGCTGATGAACCAGGCTTGCGAACAGCAATGGGGCGTGCATTTCCAGGACATCGCCGAAGGACGCGACCGGCAGCACTTTCCCCCGCATCAGAATGCGGGCTTCCACGCCGCCGACCAGGAAGCGTTTGCCAGCCGCCAGGTGGTGATACGCGAAGAGCTGATATGGAATGCGCTGCTGCAGGAAAACCGCCTCGTGCAAACGCACAAGAAACCCATTTTCAATGCCGACGGCCAGCCGCAGATGCTCATCGCCATGGCCGTCGACATCACGGAAAGCAAGCGCAACGAGGAAAACCTGCAGCGTTCGCTGGCCCAGCTGCGCGAGCTGTCCGACCACCAGCAAACCATCAAGGAAGAGGAACGGCGCCGCATCGCGCTCGACATCCACGACGACCTGGGGCAGAACCTGATGGTGCTGCGCATCGATGTGTCGCTGCTGCACACGCGCACGGCCGCCGCCCACCCGCGCCTGCACCAGCATGCGCAACGCGTGCTCGACACCATCGACGCCACCATCCGCTCCGTGCGCACCATCATCAATGACTTGCATCCCAGCACCCTGGAGCTGGGCCTGGGGCCGGCGGCCGAATGGCTGATACGCCAGATGGAAGGACGCGGCTCGATCCGCTACCGCCTGCATATCGCCAGCGAAGCGCCCAACCTGGGCCTGGACCAGCGCCAGACGTCGGCCATCTTCCGCGTGCTGCAGGAATCGCTGTCGAACATCGTGCGCCATGCCCAGGCCAGCGAAGTGGAAGTGGCGCTGGCGCAAGACCAGGATGCCATCGTCGTGCGCATCAGCGACAACGGCATCGGCATGCAGCCGGGCGACGATGGCAAGCGCGCCGCCTTCGGCCTGAAAAGCATCCGCGAGCGCGTGCATGCGCTGGGCGGCGAACTGCGCATCGACAGCCAGGCGGGCCAGGGCACGGCGCTGGCAATCCACCTGCCGCAGGCCCGCCCCGTCGCAGCCCCGGGATGATGTCACGAAAGTTAGCAAAAATAGTAGCAAATAAAGTATGCATCGGCGGCATAAAAACGTAATATAAGTCTTTTCCTTAAGGAAACTATCATGCCGCCACGGTGCTCCTGCTGGTCCGCCGCCCAACGCCTGACCTTGCTGCTGTTGCTGTCCGCGACACCGCTGGCCGGCGCCAGTATTTACGCTGAACATGGTTTCGGCGAAAAAGGCGGTGATGGCAGCATTGCCTCCGACCTGAACCCGGCGGGGCTGGTGGCCGGCATCATCACGGAAGAGGAAGGTCGGCGCCGCGCCGTGATCTACCAGCACGGCCGCATCCGCGAACTGGGCACGCTGGGCGGCAATGAAGGTTTTACCAAGGCCATCAATGCCCACGGCGTGGTGGTCGGCTCCGCGCAGACGGCCAGCGGCGCCTGGCACGCCTTCCGTTACGAGGAAGCGACCGGCATGCGCGACCTGGGCACCCTGGGCGGCAACAGCAGCTATGCCACGGCCATCACGCACGACGGCCGGGTGGCCGGCTACGCCGATACCAGCGGCGGCGATTTCCATGCGTTTGTGACGCAGGCCGACCACAGCCTGCAAGACCTGGGCACCCTGGGCGGCGCCAGCAGCTATGCCAGCGGCCTGAACGCGCATGGCGTCGTGGTGGGCACGGCGCAACGCAGCGACGGCTTTCGCCGCGCCTTCGTCTACCGCCCCGGCGCGGGCATGCAGGAAATCGGCACCCTGCCCGGCGGACGCATCAGCTCGGCCACCGCCATCAATGACGCTGGCTTGATCGTGGGCGCCTCGGAAACGGAAAAGCGCCGCTGGCACGCATTCGCCTGGGACGGCAAGCGCATGCTCGACCTGGGCGCCATGATCGGCCAGGGCGACAGCTATGCCACGGCCGTGAATGCGGCCGGCCACGTCGTCGGCAGCGTCAGCATCAACGGCTATGAACCGATGACCTTTGTCTACAAGCAAGGCGTGATGACGGTGCGCCGCCGCGACGACGGCCTGTACCTGACCAACAAGATCACGGACGCCGGCCTGGTGGTGGGCGCCGTCTACACGGGGCATAAATTCCAGGCTTTCGCCGTGCCGTCGCAAGCGGCGCCGGCGCCGCAGCGCAGCAACCCGCTGGAATGGCTGCTGATGACCGTCATCGCCGCCGCCTGCGGCGCGGCCCTGTACAAACTGAAGCGCCATCACCGCGCCGGCCTGCCAGGCCAGCGTACGTATTTCAGGTAAGCCAACGCTGAGGATGGACGAAAAAAAAGAGGCTTGCGCCTCTTTTTTTATGACTGCTTAGTTTTGCGTCAGGAACGTTTTCAGCTTATCCGAACGCGAAGGCTGGCGCAGCTTGCTCATGGCTTTCGCTTCGATCTGGCGGATACGCTCGCGCGTCACGTCGAACTGCTTGCCCACTTCTTCCAAGGTGTGGTCGTTCGACATTTCCACGCCATAACGCATGCGCAGCACTTTCGCTTCGCGCGGGGTCAGGGAGTCCAGCACTTCCTTGATCACATTGCGCATCGACGCATGCAGCGCGGCGTCCAGCGGTGCCAGGGTCGTGTTGTCTTCGATGAAGTCGCCCAGTTGCGAATCGCCATCTTCGCCCATCGGCGTTTCCATGGAGATCGGCTCTTTCGCGATCTTCATGATCTCGCGCACCTTGTTTTCCGGCATTTCCATCTTGACGGCCAGGGTCGCCAGGTCCGGCTCGCTGCCCGTTTCCTGCATGATCTGGCGCGAGATGCGGTTCATCTTGTTGATCGTTTCGATCATGTGCACCGGCACGCGGATGGTGCGGGCCATGTCGGCGATCGAACGCGTGATGGCCTGGCGGATCCACCAGGTGGCGTAGGTCGAGAACTTGTAGCCGCGGCGGTATTCGAATTTATCCACGGCCTTCAGCAGACCGATGTTGCCTTCCTGGATCAGGTCGAGGAATTGCAAGCCGCGGTTGATGTATTTCTTGGCGATCGAAATGACCAGGCGCAAGTTGGCGACCGTCATTTCGCGTTTCGCGTGACGCGCACGCTTTTCGCCGGCAGCCATCTGCTTGTTGATCTTGCGCAAGTCAGCCAGCGGCAGGGCAACGCGCGCTTGCAGGTCGATCATCTTCTTTTGCAGTTCCTTGACGGCAGGCACGTTGCGGCTGAGGATGGCGCTGTACGGATACTTGCAATCGACTTCGCGGTCGACCCATTCCAGGTCGCATTCATTGCCTGGGAAGACCTTGATGAAGTGGGCGCGCGGCATGCCGCATTTGTTCACGCACAGTTCCAGCACGGCGCGCTCGATGTGGCGCACTTCTTCCATCTGGCCGCGCAGGGTGTCGCACAGCTTTTCCACCACCTTGGCCGTGAAGCGGATGCCCAGCAGTTCCTGCGAAATGGCTTCCTGCGCCTTGATGTAGGCTTTCGAGTTGTAGCCCTCGGGCGCCTTGCGCATCTTGTCGTACTGCGTCGAAATGACGTTGAATTTCTCCAATGCATTCTTTTTCAGCTGCGCCAATTGCTCGCTGGAGAAACCGGCCGCGCCGCCATTGGCGTCGCCGTCTTCTTCCTCGGCTTCTTCTTCCTCTTCCTCGTCGTCACCGCTGGCGCTAGCAGGCGCGGCGGCAGCGGCGGGCGCCGGGGCATTGCTTTCGTTCAAATCAACGAAGCCGTCGACCACTTCATCGACCTTGATTTCGTCGCGCGCGATTTTTTGCGACAGCGCGACGATTTCGCCGATGGTGGTCGGGCAGGCGGAAATGGCCTGGATCATGTCTTTCAGGCCGCCTTCGATGCGCTTGGCGATCTCGATCTCGCCTTCGCGCGTCAGCAGCGCCACGGCGCCCATTTCACGCATGTACATGCGCACGGGGTCGGTGGTGCGGCCGAAGTCGGAATCGACGGTCGACAGCGCGGTGGCGGCAGCCGCTTCCACTTCATCATCGCTGGTGACGGTGGCGACGTTGTCAGTCAACAACAGGCTTTCCGCGTCAGGGGCGCGCTCGTAGACGGCGATGCCCATGTCGTTGAAGGTGGCGATGATGCCTTCGATGGCTTCCGGATCGATAATGTTTTCCGGCAATTGGTCATTGATCTCGGCATAGGTGAGGAAACCGCGTTCCTTGCCCATGTTGATCAGGCCCGTGATCTGCTTGCGGCGGCGTTCCAGGTCCGCTGCCGAGGCTTCCGGATCGCCCAAGGCATCGGCCAGGCCGCCCTTGGCCTTGCGGTCGCGCGCTTTCGACACGGCCTTCAGTTCGGCGCGTTCGACGGCATTCAGTGCTGCCACTTCATCGTTTTCCGGCGTGAATTCGCTCGGTTTGCGGCCACGGCGGCCCGGTACCTTGACGGTTGGCAGGAAATAGTTCGACGTATCGATGGCGGCCAGGGCATCGGCGTCGGTGGTCTTGCTGACCACTTGCGCACCGGTGATGATGGTCACGGGTGCCGCTTCCGGCTTGGCGCGCACGACTTTCGAACGGGCGGCCGTCACGACTTTGTTCGTGGCGGCGCTTTCGCTGACCTTGCGTGGCGCGGGCGCCACCTTGGCGCCCGGTGCCACTTTCACGCTCGGCGTCTTGGCCGGCGCCGCTTCCGCTACCTCGGCAACGGCTTCAACGGCAGCGGCTGGCGCTTCGGCAGCCACTTCGGCCGGCTGCACGGCAGCCAGGCGCGAGCGGCTTTTCTTCACGACGGTGACAACGGTCGGCGCCGTCGTGACGGTGGCTTCCGGATTCGCTTGCGCATTATCGATGAAGTAAGATAAAGTCGTTTTTGGTACGGCAAGTGGTGCCGCGGCTGGGCGTGGCGCCTTGGCGGACAACGTTAAAGTTTTTGGCGTATTCTTCATGAGATATCTCTTAATGCGAGACCAGATGGTGTCGGCGCGAAGTGAATGATTCCACCTAAGCCTGCGAAACCGGACTCGATGGAGCGTGTTGTTGCGGCTGCCGTCAACGGCAGCGGCGCCTGTTTATCGGAACGTTCAAAGCCCGCGCCTCCGGCATGCGGAGCGGCGGGCCGTACGGCGAGGCCGGAGCCGGGTCAGATAAATAAGCGATGTACATTGCGGAATGAAAAAAAGCCCGTACCAGAACGGGCTTGAATCTATTGTTGTTCAGTGAAGACACAGCGGAGAGCAAGATTATGCACGAAGGCCCGTTATCTGAATAATTGATAAGTGGAATAACCGATATCAAAAATATCAATAATGGGGGCCCTGCACCGCACTGCTCCTATCCCCTGCACACCTGAGCCAGACCTTCAAAAACAGGGTCCAGTCATCAGCGCAAGCCGACATTATACACATTTCCCGTATTTCGCGCTGTGCCGGCTGTCATGCGAAGCCGCTTATCGCACGTCAAGTTGCCAAAAAAGACAATGCACTTGCCTGTGGCGCGTGCTATGCTCCCCTTTTATAGCCCAACCAATGATGTCGATGACCAGCTCCACGCCAGACCAGCAAGCCACCACTCCTGACACGCCAGTCGATGCAGCCCCAGCGGCGGCACCGGCCGCAGCAGCCGCACCGGCGCCCGCCGGCCTGACCGCGCGCGCCCTGCTGAAACAGTTCCAGGAGCAATTCCCGCCATTCCGCGATTGCCTGCCTTTGTCGATCGGTATCGACAAGCAGATCCTGGCGCGCCTGCCGGACCTGGACCGCAAGCTGATGCGCACGGCACTGGGTATCCACACGGGTTCGCTGCGCTACCTGCGCGTGATGGAAAAAGCCAAGGTGCGCTACGACCTCGACGGCACGGCCGGCGCGGAAGTGACGCAAACCCACCGCGACCACGCAACGCAAGTATTGCAGCAGCGCTTCAAGAAGGAAGCCGAACGCAAGAAAGCCGAACGCGACGCGGCCGCCGCCGAAGAAGCGAACCGTTTGCGCCTGGAAAAACTGAATCAGCTGACCGCGAAATTCTCGCGCAAAGGCTGATCCGGTTTCATGGACACCGCCGCCGCGCCGCCCCTGCCGCCCTACCAGGGCATCGCTCTCGACCATGTCAAGCTGGTGCGCACCAGCGACGATGCGCAGGCGGCCATGGCCGCCCTGCTGGCCGCCGATGCCATCGGCTTCGATACGGAATCGAAGCCGACCTTCGTCAAGGGCGAGTCGTCCACGGGTCCCCATCTGATCCAGCTGGCCACCGATGACATCGCCTACCTGTTCCAGGTGGGCGCGACGCCGGCGCCGGCCCTGGCCGAACTGAAAGCGATTCTCGAATCGACCAGCACCCTGAAAGTGGGTTTTGGCCTGTCCGACGACGTCAAGCGCCTGCGCGCCAAGCTGGGCATCGCCCCGGCCCAGGTACTCGACCTCTCCGTCGCCCTGCGCGGCGGCCAGCGCAACGACCTGGGCGCGAAGACGGCCGTGGCCAAGTTCTTCGGCCTGCACCTGCAGAAATCCAAAAAGATCTCCACCACCAACTGGGCCACGTCGCGCCTGACGGAAAAGCAGATCCTGTACGCGGCCGACGATGCGCAAGTGGCCCTGCGCGTGTACCGCCGCTGGATCGCCGATGGCGGCAAGGTGGCGCCGCAAAAAGCGCCGCGCGCCGCCACACCGCCGCCCACACCGCCCGCACACGCCTGAGCCGGCCGGCATCCCCGGCTGGCCATGCGCTACTGTTCATGAGCAAAAACACCTCCATCGGCACCACCCCGCAGGCGATCGCCGCTGCCGAACAGGCGCTGGGGCGCACTCTGCCCGCGTCGTACGTGCAATGGCTGCTGCTCAACAATGGCCGCGCGCTGGGCGCCTTGAACGTGTTTCCCGTCTACGATGCGGCCAATGCACGCAAGACCTGGGAATCGATCCAGCGCCATTACCATGACGACTGGCAGCAGTGGCTGGAGAATACGGGCGCGACCGGCCACGCAGCCGACGCCCTGCTGCCCTTCGCGCAGTTCGGCACCGGCGATTACTATTGTTTTGACTATGCGCGCGCGGCGCCGACGGGCGAAGCCGTGGTCGTGCTGTGGTCGCACGAAACAGGCGCCACCAGCGAGGTGGCGCCTGACTTTGCAGCGTTTTTGGCGCTGCCCGGCCGCCCTGGCTGACGCCCGAGGGCCGGCAGCGCCTTACTTGACCGGACGCCAGGTCAGCGGATAGCGGTAGACGACGCCATTGCTGGCCTTGACGGCGGCAATGATGGAAAACACCAGATTGCCCAGCGCCACCAGCCAGAACAGGAAAATGCCGATGATGACGAAGGTCAGCACGAAGCAGACGATGTACCAGAGGATCAGCGTGATCTGGAAGTTCAGCGCTTCGCGGGCATTTTCGGCCGAGAATTTATCCGCGTCATCCTTCTTGATCAGATAAATGATCAGTGGCGTCACCCAGCTGGTGAACAGGCCACCGATATGGGAAAGAATGGCGATCGTCGTATCTTGCGTACGGGCTACTTCCGGTTGCGAGTTATCCATTATCATTCCCATCATTAGTTATAGATACTTCAATATAACAGCAATATTTCTTTTTGAAATGAAACACCTGCATGCGGCAGCGATTATTTTGGCTATGTCCTCGTCAGGTGTGGGAAATCGCCCAGCGTGGCTTTCAGCAAGGATTCCGGGGAGCGGATGCGCCTGGCATCAAGTATCCAGCGCCAGCCCAGGTAGTTCGGCAGATAGCGCGTCGCCACGCCATGAAACGGATACAGCCATTGCCGCAATCGGCTGTGATAGGCGTTCACATTTTGTACATGGGCGGCGCCGCGCACGCGGATGCCGGCACGCAAGTCGACGGCCTGGTGGCTGATGCCCGCCTCCCGGGCAAAGGCCGGATAGGCGGCATGGCCATCCGTCACCAGCAAGACGTCCTTGTCCATCATGGGTGGCAAGCTAAGGTGCAGCTGCGCCTTGGTGAGCTGCCCTCGGCCCGTGACGAAGTCCAGGGTCTGCCCCGTGCGGTCGCGCGCCACCAGGATGCAGACGTGTTCTTTGGAAATGCCGCGCAGTTGCGCATGGCCACCACGCTGGCGCGCGGGACGCGTCAGGCGGCGCGCCCCTTTCTGCGACTCCAGCACATACAATTCATCGGCCTCGGCAATGCCATGCAGGCAATGGGGCCGGTCCGTTTTGGCCAGGCTTAAAAAGCGGTGGCGCCAGCGAAACGTCGTGTTGCGGTGTACGCCCAGCTGGCTGGCCGCCTTGCGTACCGAACTGGAATCGAGCAGACAATCCGCGTATGCGATCCACAGTTCCTTGTGGCGCAAGCGGGCCAACGGCGTGCCGGTCAGCGCGTTGAACGTGCGGCCACAGGGCACGCAGCGGTAGCGCTGCAAGCCGTGCGCGTGTCCATGGCGGTGCAGATGCGTGGATAGACAGGCTGGGCAGTGCAATGCCCCTTGCGCCACTCCTTCGATCAATGCCACGGCGGCATCCTGTGGCGCGGTTCCACGCAGCAAGGACATGCCGGCGTGGCGCTGGCGCATGCTCAATGCGGCGAACTGGGCGATGAAGGTTTTCCACTGCGCGGCTTGCATCATCGACTCCCTGCGTGCTGTTGTGCAGAGTCAGACAGCGGGGGCGCCGTAAAATTCCCGCACATCCCCTATTTTGCGATGACATAGCCATTATTTTCAAGCGCCGCCACCCTGGCGGCTTTGCGCCGGCGCAGCCAAAGCCGCACCCTGGCGCGCCAGCCGCCCCAGCGTGGCAATGGCCGCTTCCAGCTGCGGCGTCCACGGGTGGCCGTAATTGAGGCGGATGCAGTGGCGAAACGCCCGCGTGGCGGAAAAGATGGGGCAAGGGGCAATGCTGATGCCGGCCGCCAGCGCGCCGCGGTGCAGGGCCAGCGCATCGACGTCCGCCGGCATCTCCACCCAGACGAAATAGCCGCCCTGGGGCCGCGTCACGCGCGTGCCGGGCGGAAAGTGCACGGCGATGGCTTGCAGCATGGTGTTTTGCTGCGCGGCCAGGGTCAGGCGCAGCTGGCGCAAATGCCGGTCGTAGCCCCCTTGCGCCAGGTAATCGGCCAAGGCCATCTGCAGCGGGATCGGCGCCGACAGGCTGGTGGTCAGTTTCAATCGCTCGACCTGGCGCGCATGGCGGCCCGCCACGGCCCAGCCCAGGCGAAAGCCGGGCGCCAGGGTCTTGGAAAACGAGCTGCAATGCATGACCAGCCCCGCGCTGTCGTGGCTTTTCGCCAGGCCCGGACGCTGCTTGCCGAAATACAATTCGCCATACACATCATCCTCGATCAGGGGCACGCCATGACGCGCCAGCAATGCGACCAGTGCGCGCTTCTTTTCCGGCGGCATCAGGCTGCCCAGGGGGTTCTGGAAACTCGTCATCAGCCAGCAGGCCTTGGGCTGGTGCCGCTGCAGCACTTCTTCCAGCGCCACCAGGTCGACACCGTCGCGCGGGCTGGTGGCGATTTCCACGGCCTTCAGTTCCAGCCGCTCCAGCGCCTGCAGGCAGGCATAGAAGCTGGGCGACTCGATCAGCACCGTGTCGCCGGGCCGCGTGACGGCTTGCAGGCACAGGTTCAGCGCTTCCAGCGCGCCGTTGGTGATGACGATGTCCTCGCTGGAGACCAGCACGCCGTCAAGCTGGTAGCGCAGGGCGATCTGGCGGCGCAGTTCGGCGTTGCCCAGGGACAGGTCCGTCACCGTGCTCCATGGGTCGAGGCGGCGCATGCTGGCCGAGACGGCGCGCGCCAGCCGCGCCATGGGAAACAGATGCGGACTGGGAAAGGCCGAGCCGAACGGCACGATATCGCGCGCGCCGACGGCGCCCAGCACCTCGAATACCAGGTCGCTGACATCGACGGAGGTGCTGGCATCGACGGGGCGGGAACTGTCCGGCTCCGGCGCCAGCGCGGCGCGCTGCGGCGCCACGTAATAACCGGAACGGGGACGCGAGACGATCATGCCGCGCGCTTCCAGCAAATAATACGCCTGGAACACCGTCGACGGGCTGATTGCGCGCCGCGCATGCTGCTGGCGCACGGACGGCAGCTTTTCACCGGGCAGCAGCAACCGCGTGCCGATCATGGCGGCGATTTCCTCCGCCAATTCTTCATATCGCTTCAAGCCCGCTCCCTCAAACTGATCCGTAGTTTTAATGCACAACTGATCCTGTCAGCATGACAGCGCCCGGTATATGCTAGTCTCATAAAAATTATCCGGGCAGCAACACCGGCACGCCATCCCGACCGACGAGACAGCTTACTTACCATGCCATTTTCCATGCAACTTTCCATGCTACCGCATTCCCTCGCCGTGCTGCTACTGGCTGCCGTGCTGCCGGGCATGGCGCTGGCCGCGCCCGCCGCCATATCCGCCAGCCACGACAGCCTGGAGCAGCGCATCAAGGCTTGCACGGCTTGCCATGCGCAGCAGGAAAAGCGTGACGCCTTCTTTCCCCGCATCGCCGGCAAGCCGGCCGGCTACCTGTACAACCAGCTGCTGAACTTTCGCGACGGACGGCGCCAGTATCCGATGATGGCGTACATGGTGGAACACCTGCCGGACGCCTACCTGCGCGAGATCGCCGACTACTTTGCGGCGCAGCACCCTGCCCCGCCGCCGGCCCAGCCCAGCAATGCCGGCACGGCCGCCCTGGCGCGCGGACGGCAGCTGGTACTGCAAGGCGACAGCGGCATGAACATTCCCGCCTGCATCGCCTGTCATGGCGAGCAGCTGGCCGGCGTGGCGCCCGCCATTCCCGGCTTGCTGGGTTTGCCACGCGACTATATCAACGCCCAGTTTGGCGCGTGGAAAAACGGCAGGCGCCGCGCCCACGCCCCCGACTGCATGGCGCAAGTGGCAGAGCGCCTGTCGAATGCGGACGTGGCGGCCGTCTCGGCCTGGCTGGGCACGCAGGTGGCCAGCGCCGAGGCCCGTCCCGCCGCCAGCATCGCCCTGCCGCTGCCGCTGCACTGCGGCGGCGTGCCCGGCTCCGGCGCGCAGGTGGCGCCATGAAAAAAATGGCTGATCGCTCTTGCCGGCGTGGCCGCCGTCGCGGCCGGCGCAAAATTCCTGCTCTACCCGGGCGATGACCTGGGCCCGCCCGCCGCCCCCAGCGCGCTGGGCAAGGAGCAGCTGATCGCCCGCGGCGCCTACCTGGCCAAGGCGGGCGACTGCATGGCATGCCACACGACGCGCGGCGGCGTGCCTTACGCGGGCGGACGCGCCCTGCAGACGCCGTTCGGCAAGGTGCTCTCGCCGAACATCACGGCCGACCGGGAAACGGGCATCGGCAGCTGGACGGCCGACGATTTCTGGCGCGCCATCCACAACGGCAAATCGAAGGATGGCCGGCTGCTGTATCCCGCGTTTCCCTACACCAATTACACCAAGGTGCGGCGCGAGGACAGCGACGCCCTGTACGCGTACTTCCAGAGCGTGCCGCCGCACCAACAGGCGAACCGGCCGCACGAACTGCGCTTCCCCTACAACCAGCAAATCGCGCTGGCCGCCTGGCGCGCCCTGTACTTCAAGCCGGGCGTGTACCAGCCGCTGACGAGTAAAAGCGTGGAGTGGAACCGCGGCGCCTACCTGGTGCAGGGCCTGGGCCACTGCAGCGCCTGCCATAGCAGCCGCACCACCCTGGGCGGCAGCGACGACGGCCTGTCGGGCGGCCTGATCCCCGTGCTGGGCTGGTATGCGCCATCGCTGACATCGGACGCGGAAGCGGGCCTGGGCGACTGGGACACGGCGCATATCGTGGAACTGCTGCAGACGGGCGTGTCGCCGCGCGCCACCGTGTTCGGCCCCATGGCCGAGGTGGTGCGGCAAAGCCTGCAGCACATGGGTACGGCGGACCTGCAAGCCATGGCCGTGTACCTGAAAAGCCTGCCAGGCCCCGCCCAAGCGACGCCGCGCGCGCCGCGCGACACCTCGGAAACGGCCCGGCAGCAACTGGCGCTGGGCGCCAGACTGTATGAGGAACACTGTGCCAGTTGCCACCAGGCCGATGGCAAGGGCGTGCCCCCCGGCTACCCGCCGCTGGCCGGCAACCGCGCGCTCACCACCATGTCGGCCGTCAACGCCATCCGCCTGGTGCTCAACGGCGGCTTCGCGCCCGGCACGGCAGGCAACCCGCGTCCCTACGGCATGCCGCCGTTCGGCCCCGTCATGGATGACCGCGAAGTGGCGGCCGTGGTGACGTATCTGCGCGCCTCGTGGGGCAATGATGCGCCGGCGGTGAGCGCTCTGGAAGTGAATAAATACCGCAGCGTGCCGCTGGAGTAATCGGGTAAGGCGGCAAAATCCGGGCTCCGCCCCTGCGGGATCGGAATGCCCCCACACGGGGGGGGGCAATCCCCCGCCGGGCGCGCCCACCTTGGCTTGCGGCTTAGGCATGAAAAAACCGGCCAGCGCCGGTTTTTTCATGCCTGTACAACTGCCGTTCTCAGCGGAACTTGCTTTTATGCCCCGTTTTCAGGTCCAGCGCATAGCGCACGCCGTTGTCGGTCAGCATGACTTCATCGGGCGGTTCCTCGCCGGCCAGGGCGCCGTCGATCAGGGGCAGGCCTTCGCCCTTGCGCATCAGGTCGTCACAGCGCTCGTACACATTGGCGCAGCCCGTGGTCGCCATCAGCGATTGCACGATGGCCACTTTCCACGCATCGACGCCGCCCGCGTTAAATTCACAGATCAGGTAGCCTTGCACGCCGCCGAACAGCTGCACCACCAGGCCCGGCAAGCCCTCGTCTTCGCCCTTGATCAGGGTCAGCAGCTGGTTCTCGCCCGCCTTCTTGATGGCCGGCAGTTTTTTCTCGATGGCGGCCTTGACGCGGCGCTTGATCAGCGCGTGGTCGACCGGCTCGTCTTCCTTGAAGCTCCAGATGCGCGCGCGGATCTGCGACTTCGAATTGTAGGCGGCGCGGGCGATGAACTGCTTCGACGAACTTTGCACGATGGCCGTCGAGCCGGGCTTCATTTTTTCCTGCGGCTTGCCTTCGACTTTTTCAATGGCGGAGGCGTAAATCCACGATTGGCCCAGCAAGCTCTTTTCCTTGCCCTGTTTGATGGTGATGATCAGCATGTAATTCCAGTAGTGGGACCGGCGCGTGCCGGTCGTCGTATGTCCAATACCCGCATGATACCTCATGCCATCCTGTCGCAGCCGCCTGCATTCTGTGCCGCCAGCCGTGCAGTCTGTCGCAGCGCCCTGCGCGGCGCCGGCCCGCTGGCATACCATGCAGTCAGTCCACATTCAAACAGGGAGCAAGCATGCCACACACACTATTCCACACCCGCCATGCCCGCGCCGCGCGCGTCCTGCTGCTGGCCGCCTGCGTGCTGGCCGTGCCCGCCGCACCGGCACTGGCCTCGCCGCTGGACTGGATCTCCGGCAGCAGCGTGCAAGGCAGCGGCAAGCTGCAAAAACAGACGCGCGAAGTGGGCAGCTTCAACGGCGTGGCGCTGAACGTGCCCGGCAATGTCGAACTGCGCATCGGCAACACGGACAGCGTCACCATCGAGGCCGACGACAATATCCTGCCGCTGATCGACACGGCCGTGGAAAATGGCACCCTGCGCATCCGCCCCGCCAAGCGCAACAGCAATTTTCGCCAGACCAGCCTGACCATCGTCATCCAGGCGCACCACGTCGAGCGCATCAGCGTGGGCGGCTCGGGCAACATTGCCGCCACCGGCCTGCGCGGCGAAAAACTGCGCTTCGACGTGGGCGGTTCCGGTTCCATCAACGCACAGGACCTCGACAGCCGCATGGTGGCCATCGCCATCGGCGGCAGCGGCAACTTCAAGGCCAGCGGCAAGACGGAGCAGCTGACGGCCTCCATCGGCGGCTCGGGCAATATCCAGGCCGGCAAGCTGGCGGCACGCGACGTGCAGGTGAGCATCGGCGGCTCGGGCGAGGCCACCGTGTGGGCCAGGGACGACCTGAGCATCAGCATCGGCGGCTCGGGCGAAGTGAGCTACTACGGCGACCCGCGCGTCAGCCGCAGCATGCAGCGTTCGAGCAGCATCCGCCGTCTGGGCGCGGCACCGATGTAATGGTGCACAATGCAAAAAGCCCGGATCGCTCCGGGCTTTTTTCGTTTCAGGCAGTCAATATCAGCGCGCCGGCTTCACCGGTTCGCGGTCGATCAGCACGGTGTTGACGCTGTCGGTCAGCCAGATCTGGCCATCCTGGATCGTGCATTGCAGCTGCATGGTGCGCTGCGCCAGCTTGCTCATGTCTTGCGCCGCTTCCGACGGCAAGTTGATCACCGTCAGGTTCTTCGCCCGCTCCAGTTTATTCGCGATCTGCTTCCACCAGATGTGGCTGGTTGAGCCATAGCTGTAGACGATCACCTGCTCCGAACGGCCGCAGGCCTTGAGGATGCGTTTTTCGTCAGGCTGGCCCACTTCGATCCACAGCTGGATGGCGCCCGTCAGGTCTTTCTGCCACAGGTCCGGCTCTTCCGTGTCGAACAGGCCCTTGGTAAACGTCAGCGCCTCGTCGGCGTGGATGGCGAACGCCAGCAGGCGCACCATCATGCGCTCGTCCGTCTCGGACGGGTGGCGCGCCAGGGTCAGCGCATGATCCTGGTAGTAATTGCGGTCCATGTCGGCGATCTGCAGATCGCATTTGAAAATTGTTGCTTTGAGGGCCATCGTGTTTCTGTCTCGGTAAAGGAAGGGTGAAGTCGGTATCAGCGGAAGACCACGGTCTTGTCGCCATTTTTCAGGATGCGGTGCTCGACGAACCATTTCACGGCGCGTGCCAGCACCACGCACTCGACGTCGCGGCCGATGGCCGTCAGGGTGTCGGCATCCATCGCATGGTCGACGCGTTCGACGTCCTGCTCGATGATCGGGCCTTCATCCAGGTCGCCCGTGACGAAGTGGGCCGTCGCGCCGATCAGCTTGACGCCGCGGTGGTGCGCCTGCGCATACGGCTTGGCACCCTTGAAGCTGGGCAGGAAGGAATGGTGGATATTGATGGCGCGGCCGTCGAGCGCCTGGCACAGGCCCGGCGACAGGATCTGCATGTAGCGCGCCAGCACCACCAGGTCGATCTGGTGCGTGTCCATCAAGTCGATGATCTTCGCTTCCTGCGCCAGCTTGGCCGCTTCCGGCGCGCCTGTCGCCAGCGGCAGGTGGTGGAAGGGAATATTGTAGCTGGCCGCCAACTGGTAGAACTCCATGTGGTTCGAGACGATGGCGGGAATTTCCACGTTCAGCAAGCCGCTCTTGTAGCGGAACAGCAAGTCGTTCAGGCAATGGCCGATCTTCGACACCATCAGCATGACGCGCGGCTTGACGCGCGCATCGTGCAACTGGCCGTGGAACTGGCCGTTTTGCTGCATGGTCTGCGACAGGTCGGCGAAGTCGGCGCGCAAGCGGGCGTCGCTGATGGCGCCGTCTTCCAGCGCGAAATGCACGCGCATGAAAAACAGCTGGGACTCCTGGTCGCCGAACTGGGCCGAATCGAGGATGTTGCAGCCGTGCTCGGCCAGGAAGCCGGACACGCGGTGCACGATGCCGCGCTGGTCCAGGCAGGACAGGGTCAGGATGTATTCGGGATGCGTCATGGTCGCGGAATAAGGTCAAAAAGTAAGGCGGTGCTCGGCTCAGCCACGCGCGCCGGCCATCGGCTGCGCTGCCGCGAGCCGGCTATTGTCGCACGGCTGAGGCCCAGAACCCGCATTTTCCACGCAGCCACCGTGGCTGTTGTGGCCAGCCGTCTGATTGCGGTTCATTTGATCTGGCGCAAAACCATCGCATTTTTCAAGCAGCCGGGGGCCATTCTGGCCCCAAACGGGCATCTGGCACGGAACCTGGCGCGCCCTGCGGCGTCTATCCCTTTGCTTGTTTCAACTACGCCGCATCCGGTGCACCGGGTGCTTTTCGGACCAGATTTCCATTGAGGTAGAACATGTTCTCTAACAGTATCAGCCCCGCGCTCAAGTCCCACCTGGAAGCCCAGCTTAATTTCGCCACCGAACTGTCGCGCAAGATGTTCGACACGGCGCAGAAAATGAGCGAACTCCACCTGCGGCTGGCGCAAGACCTGTTCCAGGAATGCAGCAACACCAGCCAGCAACTGCTGTGCGCACGCGACACGGGCGAGCTCCTGTCGGCGGCGGCCCAGTTGCAACCGGGCGGCGCCACCTTGCGCCAGTACCAGCAGCAGTTGGGCAACCTCGTCGCCCATGCCAACGTCGAAATGAACCGCGCCGCGGAAACGCATATTCCCGAAGCCAGCCGCACGGCCGTCGCCTTCGCCGATGAAGTGGTACGCAAGACGGCCGAAGAAACGGAAAAAGCCACGCAGCGCCAGCGTGAACTGATCGAAAAAATGCACGCTGGCGGCCACCGCGATGGCGCGGGCGCCGGCCAGGGCCGCGACAACGGCAGGCACGCCGATCAACCGCATTGAACACCTGCATTCACCACCGAACCCCCACTCGACAGCAAGGAGAACACCATGGCTAGCAATCAAGGCAATGAACAAGGCAAAGGCACGGGCAGCAGTCAGAAAGGCACGAGCAAGCGCGGTTTCGCCGCCATGAATGAAGAGCAGCAACGCGAGATCGCCAGCAAGGGCGGACAGGCAGCCCATCAGAAAGGCACGGCGCACGAATTCGACTCGGAAGAAGCGCGCCGGGCCGGACAAAAAGGCGGCGAAGCCGTCAGCCGCAACCGCGAACACATGGCCGAAATCGGCCGCAAAGGCGGCGAAAGCCGGCAATCGGCCCAGCGCGCCAATGAAAACCGCGGCAGCACGGCGGCGCGCAGCGGCGCTACCGAGCAGCAATCGAAGACGAGCAGGCAAGGCAAGGAGGAAGACGACAAGGGCTGAGCTGTTGTATTGACGCTGACGGCAGCCTGCAGGCAGTAGACAGTAGGCGGTAGGCAGCAGGCAGTAGGCGGGGCGGCAGGCGCGGCAAGGATGCGGGAGCTGGGAAGGTGCGCTTCAGCGCGGCCTCTGCCACTCTGCCACTCTGCAACTCTGCAACTCTGCAGCTCTGCCGCCTTTGGCGAGGACTGGCGCAACGCCGGGCGCGGCGGTATGGTACATTCTCGCCTTATCGACCCACTCGCCTTCCCGCCCGCCCCCGCATGCAGCCATCCCTGAAATACCTGAGCGCTTATTCCGAGCAGACACAATCGCAAGTACAGCAACTGATCGCGCAGGACAAGCTCGGTGAAGTCTTGCTGAAACGCTATCCGAGCGCGCATGACGTGCGCAACGACAAGGCGCTGTATCAGTACGTGCAAGACTTGAAGAATGAATTCCTGCGCAACGCCGAACCCATTAACAAAGTGGCGTTTGACAGCAAGATCCACGTGATCCAGCATGCGCTGGGTTTGCACACGTCCATTTCAAGGGTGCAAGGCGGCAAGCTCAAGGCCAAGCATGAAATCCGCGTGGCCACCATGTTCAAGGAAGTGCCGCTGGAATTCCTGCGCATGATCGCCGTGCACGAATTGGCGCACGTGAAGGAAAAGCAGCACGACAAGGCGTTCTACAAGCTGTGCACGTATATGGAACCGCAATACCACCAGTATGAATTCGACGTGCGGCTGTACCTGACCCAGCTTGACCTGTCCGGCCAGCGCCTGTGGTCATGAGCCGGCCACACGTGAAAAATGCCGCCCAGCAAACTACTGAGCGGCATTTTTTTTACCTGCGGCCGCCACCGGTGCGGCCAGGGCGGGAACGCTGGCGTCAGGCGGCGTTCTTGCGGCGGCGCATGAAGGCCAGCAGACCCAGGCCACCCAGCAGCATGCCGTAAGTGGCTGGTTCCGGCACGGCGCTCACGGCCAGGTTGTCGACCTGGAAGGTGCGCAAGGCGCCTTCTTTCCACGTTGCCGACAGCAGATTGCTGAAACCCGAGAACGAGTAATTGGCGAAGTTGTGGCTGCCATCGAGGGTGAACGTCTGCGTCACGGTACCGCCGCCTACTTGATGACCGACAAAAGTGACGTCATAAGAACCGGGTAGACTCACGAAATCAGCCAGGCTGATCGAGTTCAGCGAGAAAGCGGCACCGTCGGCGCGCGACAAGGTCGTCGTCGACAGGGCGGTGGCGCCCAGGCCAGCCGAACCGGCGTAGGCGAAGCTGTCTTGATGTGCCGAGCTCAACAGGCCCAAAAAGCTGCTGTCGAAATTGTAGCCGCCTTCGGAATAGGAGTTGAAGACGGAACCGAAGTAGCCGGGCTGTTCCAGCGAATCGAAGCCGATCGTGGTCGTTTGCGCCTGGGCGCCGCCAGCGGCGGCAAGAATGGCGGCGACAGCGGTCGCACGCAAAAGGGTCATAGGTTTCAAAATAGCATCCTTTCGAGATGATGAAGTAGCGTGGCTGTGGCAACTTGAGGTAGTTCGGCACCGTTTTTGGGGGAGTCTTGTCGCGCTCGCAGGTGTCCGATATTCCTAACTTTTGAACAGCACCAGTAGACCACAATCATAATTAAAAATCATCTTCATTTTCAAAAAAACATGCATCAAGAGAAATATTATGGCGATATTTTTATCAATTAAAGCGTCCTCAGCGATAAATTTTCCCGTCTAGAAATAGTTGTCCAGGCATCTATATGCAACCGGCAATCTTGCCTACTTGCCCGGGATCATCAGGCTGCGTCCAGCCGTTTTTCCCCATGACAAGTTTTACCATCCTGATGGCAGGAACCTGGCCTTGCCATTTCATCCACGCATTAAAAAAGCCATGTCCTTTTCGGTGCATGGCTTTCTCATTCTGGCACTGATGAATAACTAGGGCGCGCCATCCTTCAGGCGCTGCACCAGTGCCGCCGCATCGGCATCGGCATTCAGGAAGGCGGCGTGCTGCGGGCGGATGAAGCCCTGTTCCCGGCCATTCGTCACGAAGGCCAGCAAGCCGTCATAGAAACCGTCGACGTTGAGCAGGCCGATGGGCTTGGCATGCAGTCCCAGCTGGGCCCAGGTCAGCATCTCGAACAATTCTTCCAGGGTGCCGTAGCCGCCGGGCATGGCAATGAAGGCGTCGGACAGGCTGGCCATCATCGCCTTGCGCTCATGCATGTCCTTCACGATGAACTGGCGCGTCAAGCCCGTGTGGCCCACTTCGCGCTCGACCAGCTGGGTGGGAATGACGCCCGTCACCTCGCCGCCCAGGCGCAGCACTTCATCGGCGATCACGCCCATCAGGCCCACCTTGCCACCGCCATACACCAGCGAAATATTTTCCGCCACCAGCACGCGCGCCAGTTCGCGCGCCGCGACCGCATAGTCCGGCGACACGCCCGCGTTGGCGCCACAATACACACATAAAGCCTTGATCACAGTTGTCCTTACTCTTTCAATTCATCAATAGCAGCCTCGACTTCGAGACGCTCCTTGGCATCGACGGCCTCGCAGTCGGCCGCCTTTTCATACAGGGCCAGCGCTTCCGCCAGTTTTTTCTTTCCATCGAGCATGTTCAACGCGCGTGCATACTCGCTGTGGGCCAACGCCGAATACGGCGTCAGGGCCAGCGCCGTCTTGAAGTGCTGATAGCCATCTTCCTTGTTGGCGCCATAGGTCAGGCTGCCGATCATGGCGCCGACCTTGTCGATAATTTCCGTATGATAAATGCCAAACGCGATATGCGCTTCCGCATGCATGGGCGCCACCGTCATCGTGCGGTCCAGGCTGTTGCGCACGCGCGCGCCCATGCCCTGCGCCAGGGCCTTGACGACGGAGGTGCCCAGCGCATAGCGGCCCAGGCTGTAGGCATGCCAGTAATAGCCGGCCGGATTGTCCGGCTGCTCGATCTGCTGGCGCTCGCAGCGCTCGGCCACTTCCTCGTACATGTCGAGTTTCAGGCGTTCATTGACTTCCAGGTGCGTGGCGTAAATACACGTGGCCTTGTGCGCCACCGCGTAGCCGGGCACGCCAACGGCCAGGCCCAGTTTCGCGGCACGCTCGAAGTCGCCCGCGTGGAAGGCCAGCCAGGCCTGCAGCAGCGCCGGATGCGTGGGAAACGGTTCGACATCGCCCGCATGCAGGCGCGGCCAGGCCGCCTCCAGGCTTTGCGCGTTGTAGACATACGCCTCGCGCGGATAAGGGAATTGTTTCCAAGCCATGCATGCCTCCTGTGAATAACGGCTGGCCATGCTGCCGGCAACTGGTACGCCGGCAGCATGCTCAGTCGTTCTTGAGTTTGGTCACATATTCTTCCGACAGTTTACGGAACAACAAATGCGTTTCGTTGCGCAAATACGGTCCGATCAGCGACAGCACCTGATAGCAGCCGCGCGCCAGCGCATCGGACATCGATTGCTGCTCGCTGTACTTGCGCGGATTGCGCACATATTCGTACGACAGCCAGTAAGTGGCGACCACCACCATATTTGTCGCCATGGCAGCCACTTCCATGTCCGACGCTTCCAGCGACTGCTCGCTGCGCAAGTCCTCGCACAGCTGCGTGGCGACCTTGATCTTGTGCGCGAGGATCAGCTTGAAGTGCAGTTCCAGCTTGCGGTTGCGCGACAGCAGATCGTTGAGGTCGCGGTAAAAGAAACGGTAGCGCCAGATCAGCTCGAACATCAGGTGCAGGTACAGCCAGACGTCTTCGATATTCGAGCGGCGCCCGTCCGGCACGGTCAGGATGCGTTCGATTTCCGCCTCGAACTGCACGAAGATGGAATTGACGATATCGTCCTTGTTGCGAAAGTGGTAGTACAGGTTCCCCGGCGAAATGTTCATCTCTTCCGCGATCACGGTGGTCGTGATATTGGGTTCGCCAAACTCATTGAACAGGCGCAGCGACAACTCCAGGATGCGTTCGCGGGTACGGCGTGGTGCTTTTTGTAGCATGGCGGGCAATCTCTCTGTGTTCTGCCTCAAGCATACCACCTTAAATAGCCGCAATGAAACACCCCGCCCAGCGGCGCCGGCGAAATAGCGGGGCAAAAAAAAGCCTGCGCAAGCAGGCCGGGATGGCGATGGCGCCGCGTCAGGCGGCCGGGGCTTTCTTCTTCGCCGCAGGCTTGGCGACAGGCTTGGTGACAGGCTTGGCCACGGCAGGCGCCGCCGGCTTGACGGCGGCCCTGGCGGCAGGCTTGGCCACGGTCGCTTTCGGCACGCTTTTCGGCGCCGCCTTCGCCGCGGTTTGCGTTGCGGTTTGCGCTGCAGTCTTGCTGGCCGGCTTGCTGGCCGGCTTCGCTGCCACCTTCGCGGCAGGCGCCTTGGCAGCCGGCTCCGCGGCAGCCTTCACGGCCGGCCTGGCCGTCGCCTTGGAAGCGGCCTTAGGCACGGCCTTGGGAATCGCCTTGGCCGCCGCAGGCTTGGCCGACAACGCCAGTACCTGCTGCTGCAAGGCGTCGATCTTCGCGTGCAGGGCACCGATCTCATGCCGGGTGGGCACGCCGATGGTGCCCAGGGCGCGCGCCACGCGCTCTTCGAACACTTGCTCCAGCTTGTCCCAGGACCCGCTGGCCTGCTTGCCCACCCCGTCGGCCAACTTGCCGACGCTGTCGCTGACGCCGGCCACCTTGCTTTCAGCGCGCTGCTGGAATTCCGTGCCTTCCTTGACCAGCCTGGAAAACACGCGGCCGCCCTCTTCCTGCGCCTTGGCAAAGGCACCCAGGCCCGCTTGCCAGATCTGCTGCGCGGAGGAACGCACGGCGTTCGCCAATTCCTTGTCTTCCGCCAGTTCCTTCAATTTTTTCACCATCGCCAGCTCCTGTCGTTTGCAAGGCCATCATCATGATGACGCTTTTATTCTAGTGAGCAAAACTAGAGACGGGAGTCTAATCCGCCAGCGCGCTGCGCCGCACGGTGCGGCAGCGCACGCAGGCGGGCGGGAACTCAGGCGGCGGCCTTCACGGGACCGTGCAGCAGACCGTGCAGGCGGAAGCCTTCGCGGATATTCTCGCGCAGGACGGCGCCCTTCCAGGGCTTGGTGTAGAAGCGGTCGACGGCGCCGCGGTTGATGGCCGCCATGATCGGGGTCAGGTCGGCAAAGGCCGACAGCATGATGCGGAAGGTGTCGGGACACAGATGCTTGACCCGCTCCATGAATTCCGTGCCGCTCATGAGCGGCATGCACTGGTCGCACAAAATCACCTGCACCTTGTGGCGCGCCAGGATGTCGAAGCCTTCGGCGGCCGTCTGCGCCGTCAGGATGCGGTAGCCATCCTGCGCCAGGAAGTCGCTGAGCACGTCGAGCATGAAGACATCGTCGTCGACGATCAGCAAGGTTTGCTGCTCTTCGCTGCCCGCGTCCTGCGGCGCCTGCAGCAACTTGCCGCCCATCAGCATCTGCTCGAATTCTTCCTGCGGCACGGGACGGCTGAAATAATAGCCCTGCATCTCGTCGCAGCCGTGGCGCCGCAAATACGCCAGCTGCGCGTCTTTTTCCACGCCTTCGGCGATCACTTGCAGCTTCATGCTGTGCGCCATGCTGATGATGGCCAGCACAATGGCCGCGTCGTCCGGATTGCTGGTGACTTCGCGCACGAAGGCGATATCGATCTTCAGCTTGTCGATGGGGAAGCGCTTCAGGTAGGCCAGGCTGGAATAGCCGGTGCCGAAATCGTCGATGGAAATCTGGATGCCCAGCGCCTTGAGGTTGCGCAGCACGGCGATGGTTTCCTCGGCATTCGACATCAGCGAGCTTTCCGTCAGCTCCAGCTCCAGCAGGTCGGGCGCGATGTCGTACTTGCGGATCGCCTTGAGCACTTCTTCCTCCAGGCCGCCCACAAAAAACTGGATGCCCGAGACATTCACCGACAGGTGCACGGGGCCGATGCTGCTGGCGCCCCATTCGCTGATCTTCTTGCAGGCCTCGTCGAGCACCCAGTTCCCCACCCGTACGATCAGCCCCGTCTCTTCCAGCAGGGGGATGAAGAGGGCCGGCGACACCATGCCGTGGCCCGGGCGGCGCCAGCGTATCAGGGCCTCGGCGCCGCTGATGCGCCCCGAGATGATATGCACCTTGGGCTGGAAGAACAGCACGAATTCCTCGTTGTCGATGGCGCGCCGCAGGGCGTTTTCCATGTCCAGCCGGGCCATCGATTGCGCGTTCATTTCAGCCGTGAAGAAACGGAAGGCGTCGCGGCCCGCTTCCTTGGCGCGGTACATGGCCGTATCGGCATACTGGATCAGGGTGTCGGCGTCGACGCCATCGTCGGGATACACGGAAATGCCGATGCTGACCGTGACCGTCACTTCATGGCCCTGCAGGTCGAACGGCTTGCGCATCGATTCGCGGATCTTGTCGACCACGCCCACGGCATGCTGGGCGCCTTCGGGCAGCACCAGGATGGCGGCGAATTCATCGCCGCCGAAGCGGCCGATGGTATCGCGCACGCGCAGGCAGTCGACCAGGCGGCTGGCAAACTGGCGCAACAGGTCGTCGCCGATGGTGTGGCCCAGCGTGTCATTGATGTTCTTGAAGCGGTCCACGTCCATGAACAGCACGGCCACGGCCCACTGGTGATCCGCCGCCTGCACCAGCGAATGCGTGAGCGAGGCGTAAAACTGGCTGCGGTTCGGCAGGCCCGTCAGGGTGTCGAAATGGGCCAGTTTCATCAGGCGCTGCTCGGCGTCCTTGCGCTCGGTGATGTCGCGCGCCACGGCCACCAGTATCCAGCTCTGGCCCGAACGCAGGGTGCGCCGCTGCACTTCCACGGCCAGCGGCGAACCGTCCTTGCGCTGCAGCTGCAATTCCGTCATCGGGCCGCCCTGGTCGCCCGCCAGCAGCTTGTTGTACAGCTCTTCCAGCTGCGCCTCGCCCTCTTGCGGGCGGCCAGGCCCGGCCCGCAGGAAGTCTTCGCGCTCGAAACCGAGCATGCGGCACGCCGTCTGGTTGACGTCGACAAAGCACATGCCGGCCCGGTCAACGAGGAAAATCGCATCCGCCGTGGCATCCATGGCCAGGCGGAAGCGGCGCAAGTCTTCGTCGAGGCGGATGCGTGCCGCCATGTCCAGGGTCAGCTGCTCGTGGTGGCGCTTGATTTCGTCGTACAGCAGCAGATTGTCGTAGGCGACGGCGATCTGCGCGGCCACCGTCGCGGCGACGCGCTCGTCGACTTCGGAAAACTCGTTCGCGCCCAATTTATCGACCAGGTACAGCCAGCCGTGGCTGCGCTCGCGCGAAGCGATGGGCACGCCCAGGAAGGAGTGGATGGGCGGATGGCTGTCGGGCAGGCCCAGCGCCGTCGGATCGCCCTTCAAGCCGTTGACCCGGTAGGGCTGGCGCTGTTCCAGCAGGCGCTCGAGGATGCCCACGCGCGGCGCGCTGGCGATGCGTTCGAGGTTTTTCTCCGCGCCGCACGAGGAAAAATAACTGAGCTTGTCGGCCCCAGGCTCCAGCATGCCGATGCACGCATACTTGGAGACGCAGATATTCTGCGCCACCTTGCAGCCCGCCTCGATCAGCGCGCGCGGATCGCGTTCGGCGCCCAGCTCGATGCCCAGTTCAATCAGGGCCGTCAGGCGCAGGCTGACGGCCTGCAGGCTGGACAGCGAGCGCGACAGCCGTTCCGTCATGATGGCCAGGTCCTCCGGCACGGGCGCGTCGCCATCGCCCTGCACGGCCAGTTGCGAAATCTGCTGGCTCGACGTTTCCAGCTCGTCCAGATAGCCGCTGACCTGATGGTCGATATCGGCCAGCTTGTGCGGACCCGCCGGCACGGCCGCGCGCGCCACATCGGGCACCGTGGGCAGCAAGGCGGCACCCGCGGGGGCCAGGCCCAGTGCCTCGTTGACCGTGCGCGTGATGACATCGGGATCGGACGGCTTGGGCAGCACCCAGCGCACGCCGCAGGCCTGCGCCAGCAAGGTCGCTTCTTTTTCGCGGTAGGTGGCCGTGTAGAAGATGATGGGCACGTCGGCCAGCGCGGGGTCTTCATGCACGCGCGTGACGAACTCGTAGCCATCCATGTTCGGCATGAGGATGTCGGAGATGATCAGGTCCGGCCGCTCGGTGCGCATGACGTCGAGCGCATCGGCGCCGTTGGCCGCTTCCAGCAGGCGGTGGCCGCCGTAGCCCAGCAGGGCTGTGAGGAATTCGCGGTTCAGCACATGATCATCGACGATCAGTATCGTTGCTATGTCGTTTTTAACTGGCGTCGACGGCGCCCCGGGTAAAAAAGATTCCAGCTCCGCGACAAACAGGTCGGGTTCGATCGGTTTGCCGATATAGCCATTGAAGCCCGCTTCGAGCAGGCGCTCGCGGTCGCCCACCATGGCCAGCGCCGTCACGGCCAGGGCCGGGATCTTGCGCAGCTGCGGGTCTTTCTTCAGTTCCGCCACCACGCCATAGCCATCGAGTTTGGGCAAATGCACGTCGCAGATGATCAGGTCGGGCAATTCGCTGCGCGCCATGCGCACGCCCTCTTCACCATCATAGGCGGCCAGCGGCGTGTAGCCGAAGGCACGCAGCAGGTACACCATCAATTCCATGTTGGTGGCGTTATCTTCGATAATCAGGATTCGTGCGGACAATTAGCACTCCCAATAAAAACAGCATTGACTCATTTTATGCCACCACCCATCTTCTCACTTGCGCGTATAACATAATAATCCTACAACATATTGCCATACTTCCCGGCAAAAATCTTTTGACCGGTGTTCAGCTGAACAGTTCCAGCGATCACAAAAATAAATTTCTCGGTGGCACCATCCTGACCTTAGCTTAATACAGGACGCCAGTGTAAAACAGGTTTTTCTACCTCAATCCATATTAAAGACAAGCAACAGCAGAGTCAAAAGAGACACACTTGCCATGCTGATAAAACACAACAGGATTCAGGCAAAATGGGGGGAGGATGGGGGTTGGCAGACTTCGTTCTTGATAGTAATTTCTGCCAGCAGCTGACGCAGTACGCGCGCGTCGCTGGCCAGCGCCACGTGGCCGATGCCGCCAAAGGCGATATTGCGCGCGCCGGGCAAGTGCGCGGAAGCCTGCGGCGCGACGATATTGTCGTGGTGCGAATAGATCGAGGTGATCAGGGCGCGCGTCTCGGGCGTTTCGCTGGCGGCCAGCTGCGCCAGCCATTCGCTAGGGGCGTCACCGATGCGGCTCATCTGCCGCGCATTGGCGCCCGCCGCCAGGTTGGCCAGCGCCGTGCCGTGGTGCGGCGTGCCAATCGTGATGATCTTCGCCACGCGGGCGGCGCCATAGTGGCGCAGCCAGGCACGCGCCACCAGGCCGCCCATGCTGTGCGCGACGATGATGGCCTGCGGCTTGCCCGTCAGCGCGCACAGCGCGCGCAGCGCCTGCTCCACCTGCACCGCGTAAGCGTCGATATCCGCATTGATCGGCTCCAGGTCGACCGCCTTGTGCACGATGCCCGCCTGCGCCAGCTGCCGGCTGAGTTTTGTCCAGTAGCCGCCGTTGCACACGTAGCCGTGCACCAGCAGCACCGGCAGGCCGGCGCCGGAGATGCTGCGCGCCGCCTGCAGGCGCGGACGCAGCATGCCCCACGACGACGTCCACAGGGTGGCGCGCAATTCGCCGAAAAACAGGCGCGCGGCGCCCACGGCGTCCAGCTGGTATGCGGGCGGCACGGGGCTGCCACCACGCCGGCTTTCCCAGAAATTGCGCGCCACCACCAGCGCGCGCACGGCCAGCAGCATGGCGGCCGCCAGCAGCAAGGCCAGCACCGGCGAAGCGATGCCCCACGCGTGCATGGCCAGCCAGGCCAATCCCAGCACGGCCAGCACTTGCAGCAGCATCAGCCACTTGAGGATGCGCGCGATCATGCGGCGCCTGTGGCGGCGGCAGGCACGGGCACGGGCGCCGGCTTGCCCGTCAGCTGCTGCGCCAGGCCGCTGGCCAGGCGCGCCGCCACCGCGTAGATCGTCAGTTGCGGATTGGCGCCGATCGAGGTGGGGAACAGCGAGCCATCGTGCACGGACAGGTTGCGCACGCCGTGGTAGCGGCCATCGGCACCCGTCACGCCCAGGCGCGCGTCGTCCGACATGGCGCAGCCGCCCATCACGTGGGCCGACACCACGCGCGCCAGCAAGGCCTGCATCGGCAAGGCGCCGATGGCCTGCTTTGCCTGCGCCCAGCTGGTGTAGTGGCTGGCCATTTCATGCACGGGATACACGCTCTTCGCGCCGGCGGCGAACTGGATTTCCGCCATCGACAGCAGCGCGCGCCGCACGCCATCCCAGAGGTAGGGCGTGAGCGGATAATCGAGCACGGGCGCGCCGAAACTGTCGATGGAGACGCTGCCGCCCGCCGAGTCATGGTGAAAACCGTCGCGCAGCAATGCCAGCAAGGCATGCACATGGGGGAACTCGCGCATGGTGCGCGCGTGTTCGTCGCCAAAGCCGCCCATGGTGGTGGCCATCAGCAGCGGATGCAAAGGCGGCGCTTCGAGCTTGTAGCCGATGGGGCCATCGATGGGCGCCACGTGCAGGAAATGGTCGGAATAAATCGTCTGCGGCGCGCCCGCGTAGGCGTCGACGCGCTGCGCGAACAGGCCGGCCGAGACCAGCGTCGGATGCAAGAAGGTGCGCTGCCCGAGCAAGCCGTGCGGATCGGGCGCTTTCGAGCGCAGCAGCAGCGCCGGCGAGTTGATGGCGCCGCCGGCCAGCACAAAATGTTTGGCGCGCAGCGTCAGGCGCACGCCCGTCGACACCTGCCCGAGCGCGTCCAGCGCCGTGATCTGCAGGCTGTCGATGCGCTCGCCCTTGAAGACAAAGCGCTCGGCGCGCGCATGCGTGAGCAAGCCCGCGCCCAGCGCCAGCGCCGCCGGAATCGTCGTCACCAGCATCGACTGCTTGGCGTTGGTCGGGCAGCCCATGCCGCAATAGCCAAGGTTCCAGCAGCCGTTCACATTGCGCCGGATGGCGGCCGTGGGGATGCCCAGCGCGCTGGCGCCACGGCGCAGCAAATCATTGTTTTCATTCGGCGGCGCGGCCCAGTCGCTCACGTGCAGGCGCCGCTCCATCATGGCGAACCATGGCGCCATGGCCTCCACCGAGTAGCCGGCCAGGCCAAAATGCTTGCGCCAGTAGTCGAGGGTGCCGGGCGGCGTGCGGAAACTCGAGGTCCAGTTGACGGTGGTCGAGCCGCCCACGGTGCGCCCCTGCAAGATGTTGATGGCCTTGTCGCGCGTCTTGCGCGCCGCCGATTCCTGGTACAGGGCGGGATAGGCGTCGGCCTCGCGCATCTTGAAGTCTTGCGAGGACTTCAAGCCGCCCTCCTCGACGATCAGCACTTTCAAGCCGGCCAGCGCGAGGATTTCCGCCGTCACGCCGCCACCGGCGCCGCTGCCGATGATGACGACATCCGCCTCGAAAGTGCGGTCTGCGCCCAGGCTGCCGGCGTCGGTGACGTTCCAGCCTGCGGCCAGGCCGGCGGCAATCGGGTCGGGTATGGGAGAGGTGCTCATGGTGGCCTTGTCAGCTCAGTTCGGGCAGCGGTCCCGGATAGCCGATGGCGGCCCAGTGGGCGGCATCGCCATACCAGGCGCCGAGGATCAGATCATGCAGGGCCAGGTAGGCCGTCTGCAGCGTTGCCAGGCGGTGCGTGCGCCACGACTGCAGGAAGGCGGCCACCTGGGCCGGGTCGGCCCCGGACCAGCCGCCCTGGACACCGGCGACGAAGCGCCGCGCGGGCGCCAGCGCCAGCAAGCCAAACAGATCCTGCACCTCCTGCTGCGCCGCCAGCGGCAAGCCGCGGATGGCCGTGTCGACGCCGACAATGGCGCCGTCGAGC
>NZ_NRDQ01000219.1 GCF_002878455.1 Janthinobacterium sp. AD80 | reverse complement strand
GCCTCAACTGCTGGGCCCGCCGCCGCCCTGCCTGCCGTGCCACCCGGCGCGCCGATGACGATGGCGCCGACGGCGTCCGCAGGCAGCCTGATGCAAACCATCCTGGCGCTGGTCTTCGTGCTAGCCTTGCTGATCGGCCTGGCATGGTTCATGAAACGCTACGGTCCCAAGGTCATGGGCGGCAACGCCAAGATGCGCGTCGTCAGTTCGCTCAACCTGGGCGGCCGCGAACGCGTCGTGCTGATCGAAGTGGCCGACCAGTGGATCGTCGTCGGCGCCTCGCCCGGCCGCATCAATGCACTGGCCACCCTGCCGCGCCAGGAAGGCGACTTGCCTGCACTGGCCACGGCGCAGAACGGCCCCGCAGCCGCCAACTTTTCCGAGTGGCTGAAACAGACCATCGAAAAACGCAATGGGAAATAAGCAGGCAATGACGCAGCGCAAGATGGTATTGAGCAACTTCAAGACACCCTTGACGTGCCTGCTGGCCGTGGCCGCCCTGGCCTTGCCGCTGTGGGCGCTGGCCCAGCCGGGTATCCCGGCGTTTACCAGCACGCCGGCGCCGGGCGGCGGGCAGAATTATTCGCTGCCGGTGCAGACGCTCATCCTGATGACGTCGCTCACCTTTTTGCCGGCGGCCCTCTTGATGATGACCTGCTTCACGCGCATCATCATCGTGCTGTCGCTGCTGCGCCAGGCCATCGGCACGCAGTCGGCGCCGCCGAACCAGGTGCTGGTGGGGCTGGCCCTGTTCCTGACCCTGTTCGTCATGGGTCCCGTGTTCGACAAGATCTACACGGATGCCTACCAGCCGTACCAGGAAAACAAGATCACCATGCAGCAGGCGATGGACAAGGGCGTGGAACCGCTGAAGACCTTCATGCTGAAACAAACGCGCCAGGCCGACCTGGCCCTGTTCGCCAAGATGTCGCGCTCGCCCGCACTGCAGGGGCCGGAAGACGTGCCGCTGCGCATCCTCGTGCCGGCCTTCGTCACGAGCGAACTGAAGACGGCGTTCCAGATCGGCTTTGCCATCTTCATCCCCTTCCTCATCATCGATATGGTGGTGGCCAGCGTGCTGATGTCCATGGGTATGATGATGATGTCGCCGGCAACGATTTCGCTGCCGTTCAAGCTGATGCTGTTCGTGCTGGTCGATGGCTGGCAGTTGCTGCTGGGCTCGCTGTCCCAGAGTTTCTACTAGAAAAGGATCGCGATGACACCCGAAAGCGTCATGACCCTGGGCCGCCATGCCATGGAAGTCACCCTGATGGTGGCCGCGCCCATGCTGCTGATCGCCCTAATCATCGGTCTGATCGTCAGTATTTTCCAGGCAGCCACGCAGATCAATGAAGCGACCCTGTCCTTCATCCCCAAGCTGGTGGGCATTTTCGTCGCCATCGTCGTGGCCGGCCCATGGATGCTGTCCGTCATGCTTGACTACATGCGCCAGGTCTTCACGGGCATCCCCAACCTGGTCGGCTAGCCATGCGGCAAGGGCGTAGGCCATGCTGACCCTGTCGAGCATTGAACTCAATACCTGGATCGCAGCACTGCTGTGGCCGCTTAGCCGCATCCTCGGCCTGATCGCGGCCGCGCCCCTGTTCGGCAACGCGGCCGTGCCCGCCACCGTCAAGGTGACCCTGGGCGCGCTGCTGGCCATGATCATCGCCCCCACCGTGCCGGCCTTGCCGGCCGTCAATCCGATGTCCCTGCCCGGCCTGCTGATCCTCACGCAGGAAATGCTGGTGGGACTGGCCATGGGCTTTTCCATCCGCATCGTCTTTGCCGCCATTGAAATGGTCGGCGAGATCAGCAGCCTGACCATGGGCCTGGGCTTTGCCTCGTTCTTCGATCCGCAGAGCAAGGGCAGGTCGTCGGCCATCAGCCAGTTCCTCGTCATGCTGGCTACCCTGATGTTCCTGACCGTCAACGGCCACCTGGTCTTGCTGGCGGCGCTGGCGGAAAGCTTTGTCAGTCTGCCCATTTCGGCCAGTCCCATCAGTGGTGGCGGCTTCCAGCAGCTGGCCGCTTGGGGCGCGGAAATCTTCCGTTCGGGCGTGCAGATTTCGCTGCCCATCGTGGCCGCCCTGCTGCTGACCAACGTGGCGCTGGGCATTCTGACGCGGGCCGCGCCGCAGCTGAACATTTTCGGTATCGGCTTCCCCGTCACCCTGGGCGTGGGCCTGCTGGTGCTGGGCATGGTACTGCCCTACCTGTCGACGCCGTTCCAGAACCTGTTCCTGCGCGGCATCGAGACGGCGCGCCTGCTGCCGCGCGGCTTTGCCACGCGCGACCGGCCGCCGC
>NZ_NRDQ01000218.1 GCF_002878455.1 Janthinobacterium sp. AD80 | reverse complement strand
TTTCCCGCCACGCCCATGTGCTGCCTGCTGTGGACGGTGGCGGGCGACGTCGAGGCGGCGGCGCCCGGCCCCGACCTGCTGCACGTGCGCATGCCGCCGGCCCTGTTCAGCGGGCCGCGCGGCTATCCGCTGGTCAGCTACAACCCCGGCCCCGTGCACTCGTTCATGGTGATGCTGTATCCGGCCGCCCTGCATGCGCTGACGGGCATCGACATGGCGGCCCTGTTCGACCAGGTGCGCCCGCTGGCTCCGCTGTTCGACGCCGACTGGCTGGCCTTGTCCGGCGCCGTGCTGGCCGCACCCGACGATGACGCGCGCATCGCGCTGGTGGAAGCGTTCCTGGCACCGCGCTGGGCGCTGGCGCGCAAGAGCGGCGACCAGCCGGCCGGCGCCATCCAGGACTGGGTGCGCCGCCTGGGCGTACAGGCCGCCTCGACGGGCGTGGCCAGTGGCGCGCGCAATATCGAGCGCCGCATCAAGGCCTGGGCCGGCCAGCCCATGCGCACCCTGCGCCGCATGCGCCGCGCGGAACAGTCGTTTCTCGACGCACGCGAGGCCATGCTGCAAGGCAATGCTTCCTGGACCGATATCGCCGCCGAGGGCGGCTACGCCGACCAGGCCCACCTGTGCCGCGAAGTGCGCGCCATCACGGGCCTGAGTCCCACCGAACTGGCACGCGCCAGCCGCGAGGATGAAAGTTACTGGGTTTATCGAATATGGGCGTAATCCGACAACATCGTTGGCGCGGCCGGTGGCGATGTCGGATTACGCGGCGTTGCCGCTAATCCGACCTACGATTTCCGGTCCGGCCATGGGTCGGACCAGGTTCGAAGAACCGTCATCCGGGAGCATTGTTGGCGCGGCCTGCGATGTTCCCCATGCCAGGGCGTAGGTCGGATTAGCGTGGCAACGCCACGCGTAATCCGACAACATCGTTGGCGTGGCCGGTGGCGATGTCGGATTACGCGGCGTTGCCGCTAATCCGACCTACGATTTCCGGTCCGGCCATGGGTCGGACCAGCTTCGGAGAACTCCCATCCGGGAGCATTGTTGGCGCCGCCGGTGGCGATGTCGACCTACCCCTCGCTGTACACATTTCCCTTCGACAGGGTCATCTCATGGTGCCCCGCACCCGGCGCCATCATGGGGAAGCAGTTTTCTTCACCGTGCACGCGCACGTCGAGGAAGTAGGGGCCGCTCGATGCCAGGCAGGTGGCCAGGGCCGCGTCGAGTTCGTCGCGCCGGCTGACCGTGTGCGCCTGCCAGCCGAAGGCGCGGGCCAGGGCGACGAAGTCGGGCAGGGCTTCCGTGTAGCTGTGGCTGTAGCGTCCGCCGTGGTTGAGTTCCTGCCACTGGCGCACCATGCCCATGTAGCCATTGTTCGACAGCACCACCTTGACGGGCAGGCGGTGCTGCACGGCCGTGGCCAGTTCCTGGATGTTCATCAGGATCGAGGCGTCGCCGCTGACGCATACCACGCAGCGCCCGGGGTGGGCGATCTGCGCGCCGATGGCGGCCGGCAAGCCATAGCCCATGGTGCCGGCGCCGCCCGACGTCAGCCAGCGGCGCGGCTGCTCGAAGCGCAAATGCTGCGCCGCCCACATCTGGTGCTGGCCCACATCGGTGGAAACGATGGCGTCCACGCCAGGCATGCCATCGAGCGCGGCCTGCAAACGCCGCATCAGCGCCTGCGGCGCGATCACGTCAGGCGTGTCGTCGAACGCCAGCGAGTTTTGCGCGCGCCAGGCGTCGATGCGCTGCCACCACGGCTGGCGGTCCGCCAGTAATCTTCCGCGCAGCTGCGCCAGCAGGGCGGCCAGAACGGGCGCGCAGTCGCCGCGCAGGGCCACGTCGGCGCGCACCACCTTGTGTATCGAGGCCGGGTCGATATCGATGTGGATGACTTTCGCGCCGGGGCAGAAGGCGTCCAGGCGGCCCGTCACCCGGTCGTCGAAGCGGGCGCCGACGCAGACGATGAGGTCCGCGTGGTGCATGGCCAGGTTCGCTTCCAGGGTACCGTGCATGCCCAGCATGCCGAGGAAGGCGGGGTGCGACGCGGGAAAGGCACCCAGGCCCAGCAGGGTCAAGGTGCAGGGGGCGGCCGCCAGTTTCACCAGCTGCTGGAAAACGGCGCAGGCTTCCGGGCCGGAATTGACGAGGCCGCCGCCAGCGTAAAACACGGGCTGGCGCGCGCCGGCGATCAGGCTGGCGGCCAGTTCGATATCGGCGCCCGCTGGCAGGGGCGCGGCGGCCACGGTGGCGGGCGGCAGCGGCGTATCGTCCGCGACAGGCGCCAGTTGCAAATCCTTGGGAAAATCGACCAGCACGGGGCCGGGCCGGCCTTGCGTGGCTTGCGCAAATGCTTGCCGCACCACGGCGGCCGTTTCCCCGGCCGCGCGGATCTGCCGGTTCCACTTGGTGACGGGACGCGAAATGCCCAGCGCGTCGCATTCCTGGAAAGCGTTCGTGCCGATGCTGGTGGTGGCCACCTGGCCGCTGACGCAGATGACGGGAACCGAGTCGCACAGGGCGTCGAGCAAGCCCGTGGTGGTATTGCTCATGCCGGGGCCGGAGGTGACGAAGACCACGCCGGGCCGGCCCGTGCTGCGCGCGTAGCCTTCGGCCGCGTGCACGGCGGCCTGTTCGTGGCGCACCAGCACGTGGCGCAAGCGGGGCTGCGCGTGCAGCGCGTCGTACAGGGGCAGCACGGCGCCGCCCGGATAGCCGAAGACGGTGTCGACGCCGAGCGCCAGCAGGGTGTCGATGAGGACGCTGGCGCCGTTGCGCGGGGCGGGCGCAGCGTCGGATGGAGCGGGCGAGGCGAGGAGGGTGGCGTGGTCAGGTTTCATGGCCTTATTTTCTGCCTGATGCGGCAGAAAAGGCTGCTGGTTTTCTCGTATAAAATGTCTCTATAAGCAAATTTTGCTGCAAATACGGGGAATGACAAAATGAAGCTGGATAAATTCGACCTCGCCATCCTGACGGCGCTGCAGCAGGATGCCCGCATCAGCCTGCATGACCTGAGCGCCAAGGTGGGTCTGACCTCGTCGCCGTGCTGGGCGCGCATCAAGCGCATGGAGGACGATGGCGTCATCGAGGGCTACACGGTCAACGTCAATGCGGCCAAGGTGGGGCTGGCCGATACGGTCATCGTGCAAGTGACCCTGGACGACCATTCCGACCAGGCCCTGTTTGAATTCGGCCACGCGCTGGCCATGATCCCGGAAGTGCTGGAAGCGTTTCTTGTTTCCGGCGACTACGATTACTACCTGCGCATCGCCGTCAGCGACACGCGCGACTATGAACGCCTGCTGCGCGAGCGCCTGTACAAAATTCCCGGCATCCGCCACAGCAAATCGAGCTTTGTCTTGCGCCAGCTGAAGCACAGTTATTTGCCGCTGCAGCGCTGATCCTCTTGCCGCCCCCGCGCCGCGCCAGTGCACGGCGGGAGTTTTTCCCTAGTCCCCCGATGGTGGCTGCCGGATACTGGGCAGACATAAAAACCACTATAAAACGGGGACAAGCATGAAACTGACTTTATTCGCCGCCGCCGCGCTGGCGCTGTGCCAGGCGCACGCCGCCGAACCGGCCTCGGCCGCCAGCCTGGACGCGAATCTGGCCGCAAGCGTGGCCACCTCGGGCGACTTGCCTAGCGTCATCATCACGGGCAGCATGCCGCTGCCCACCATCGAGCAGCCGCGCGCTGCGCTGGCCGCGCCCGTGCAGACGGCCAGCGCGCAGCAGATCGCCCGCAGCGGCGCGCTCGACCTGTCCGCCTTTCTGCGCCGCAACCTGGGCAGCGTGGTCGTCAACGAGGTGCAGAACAACCCGTTCCAGCCCGACGTCAGCTACCGCGGCTACACGGCTTCGCCGCTGCTGGGCACGCCGCAAGGCCTGTCCGTGTACCTGGACGGCATGCGCTTGAACCAGCCGTTTGGCGATGTCGTCAGCTGGGACCTGATACCGCGCATGGCCATCGACTCGCTGACCCTGATGCCCGGCTCGAATCCCCTCTTTGGCTTAAATACCCTGGGCGGCGCGCTGGCGATCCAGACCAAGGACGGGCGCAGCAGTCCCGGCACCGCCATCGAGGCGCGCCTGGGTTCGGATAAACGCCGCGCCGTGGAGGTCGAACATGGCGGCAGCAATGCGCAGGGCTGGCACTGGTATGTGACGGGCAACCGTTTCAAGGAAGCGGGCTGGCGCGACGATTCGCCGTCCGACGTGCGCCAGCTGTTTGGCAAGCTGGGCTGGAGCGATGCGCGCACCGACATCGCCGCCACCGTGGCGCACGCGGACAATGCGCTGACGGGCAATGGCTTGCAGGAACAGCGCATGCTGGCGCGCGATTACCGCAGCGTGTACACCAAGCCCGACCTGACGCAGAACAGGTCGACCCTGCTGAACCTGACGGGCAAGCACCGCGCCAGCGAAGCGTTGCTGCTGTCGGGCAATGTGTACTACCGCAAGATCGACACGCACACGTTTAACGGCGACCTGAACGACGAGTCGCTGGACCAGTCCGTCTACCAGCCCGGCGCGGCCGAGCGGGCGGCGCTGGCGGCGGCCGGCTACACGGGTTTCCCCGCCAGTGGGGCGAATGCATCCAATACGCCTTTCCCGAAGTGGCGCTGCATTGGCAACGTGCTGCTGGGTGATGAACCGGCCGAAAAATGCAACGGCATGATCAACCGCAGCCATACACAGCAGGAAAACTACGGCTTTTCCGGCCAGCTTACCTTGCTGGCCGATATGGCGGGCGCGCGCCACGCCGTCACGGCCGGCGCCGCCATGGATAGCAGCCATGCCACGTTCCGCCAGACCAGCCAGTTCGGCTATCTAAACCCGGACCGCGGCATCACGCCGGTGGACTTCTTTGCCGCCGGCACGCAAATCGACGACGACGGCCCGCCGGTCGACAACCGGGTCGACTTGCATGGCCGCATGCGCACCTGGAGCGTGTATGCAAGCGACAGCATGGCGTTCAATCAAGATTTAACCTTGACCGTCTCGGGCCGCTACAACCGCAGCACCGTGCGCAACCGCGACGCCATCACGCCCGGCGGCGGCAGCGGCTCGCTTGATGGCGACCACCGTTTCAGCCGCTTCAACCCCGCCATCGGCCTGGCCTATGCGCCGGCCGCGGGCATCGGCGCCTACGTCGGCTATAACGAAGGCAGCCGGACGCCGACGGCCATCGAACTCGGTTGCGCCGATCCGGAAAACCCTTGCCGCCTGCCCAATGCCATGGCCGGCGACCCGCCCTTGAAACAGGTGGTGACGAAGACGTGGGAAGCGGGCCTGCGCGGCAAGGTCGCCAGCGTGGCCAGCTGGAGCGCGGGCGTGTTCCGCGCGGAGAACCATGACGACATCCTGTTCGTCGCCGACAACCAGGCGGGGTTTGGCTATTTTAAAAATTTCGGCAAGACGCGCCACCAGGGCGTCGAACTGGCGCTCGACGGCAAGGCGGGCGCGCTGGATTTCGGCGTCAACTACACCTGGCTGCAGGCAACTTATCAAAGCCGGGAAACCGTCAACGGCAGCGCCAACAGCAGCAGCGATGCGGACGCGCCCGGCCTGGAAGGCAATATCCCCATCACGCCGGGCAAGCGCATTCCCCTGACGCCCAGCCATATCCTGAAGGCGCACGTGGAGGTTCAGGGCGGACGCGACTGGACGGTGGGCCTGGCCATGACGGCCGTGTCGAGTTCCTATGCGCGCGGCAATGAAAACAACCGGCACCAGGCGGGCGGGCCAGCGTATCTGGGCGCGGGCAAGAGCGGCGGCTATGCCGTGTTTGAGCTCAACGGCACATATCAGCTGACGCGCCAGCTGGGCGTGTTTGCCCAGGTGAATAACCTGTTCGACCGCAAATATGCGACGGCCGCGCAACTGGGCGCGACGGGCTTCAATGCCAACGGCAACTTTGCCGCCCGACCATTGCCAGCCGTGGGCGGCGAGTATCCGATGGTCAACGCGACGTTTTATGCTGCCGGCGCCCCGCGCAGCGTGAATGCGGGCTTGCGCTACGTGTTTAATTAGATTTTCTTGAAATGAAAGATGCCTGACAAAACCGTAGCGAGCGGATGGGCGTTGTGGCGAAGAAGCGCAACCGTACTCTGGTACGGTGAGCATCGCAGGTGCGCAAAGCGCACCGCGCAGCAGGTTTGCTCAGGCATTAAGCCGGGTGTTCGATCACCCCGTTACGCAGCGCAAGATGCACGAGGGCGGCGGGGCCGGGCACGTCGAGCTTTTCGCGGATGCAGGTCTGGTGGTTGGCCACCGTCTTGCTGCTTAGGTGCAGCAGGCGGGCGCAGTCGGCGGCGCTGTGGCCTTCGGCCAGCAGGCGGAAGATTTCGAATTCGCGCTGGCTCAGGCTGCTCAAGCGCCGGGCTTCCGCGCCGGCCGCGCCTTGCTGCACGCCGGGCGCGCTGTGCGGATCCAGGTAGCGCCGGCCCGCGTGGGCGG
>NZ_NRDQ01000217.1 GCF_002878455.1 Janthinobacterium sp. AD80 | reverse complement strand
CGTGCAGGCGGGCGACGGCAGCGTCTCGGCCGGCAGCGCACGCTTCAATATCCGCCTGTTCGGCCAGGAAGTGTGCGTGACGTGCCTGGCGGGCCGCCTGCGCGTGGTGCAGAACGGTAACGATGCGGAACTGGCCGCCGGCGAGCAGCTGCGCTACCGTCCCGCGCATTTCGGCATCGCGCGCGCCGTGCGGGCGGGCGAGGTCAGCGCCTGGCGCCAGCGCTTGCTGGTGTTCAAGCAAAGCACCCTGGCCGAGGTGGTCGATGAGGTGAACCGCTACCGTCCCGGCAAGCTCATCTTGAACAATGACGTGCTGGGCAAGGCCCGCGTGCAAGCCAGTTTTTCGCTGGACCGCCTCGACGATGTGATTGCCCTGATCCAGGATGCGTACGGCGCGCGCGTGACGCGCTTGCCGGGCGGCATCGTGCTGTTCGGTTAGCGCACGCCAATGGCGCCCAGCGCCATGGCGGAGCGCTAAGGCGGGGCGCCAAGGCGGAGCGCCATTTATGACATTTTCATGACCTTTTGCAGTCCCGCCCCTTGTTCCCTGTCAATGCTGCTGGAAGCCGCGATTCCGTGCCTGCCGCCCGCCCCGTGCGTGCCGCGCGCCGCCTCGCGATATCGGTCAGCAACGGAACATGAAAAGGGAATGTCGCCATGCAGCGAAGCAAGTCGGTCACGAAACACGCATCCTCCTCCGCCATGGCGGGCAACCGGACCGGGCGCCGGTGCGCCTGAAACCGCTGGCGCTGGCCATCGCCATGCTGCTGCAGGCGGGCGGCACGCAGGCGCAGCAGCCGTTCAGCGGCGCCTGGTTCGCCGGCAAGGGCGCGCAGCAGGGCACGGCCGCCACCACGGGACGCTTGCCGAATGGCCAGGCCATCATCGCGCCGGACAATACCCAGGCGCAGCAGCAAAAAGCCAATGCCCAGCTGCAAACGTCGCTGAACAATCTGCAGCTGGCGGCGCGCGCCATCGCCGTGCAGCAGGCGGCCCAGCAGGCGGCGCGCCAGGCGGCCATCGCCGCCGGCTCGAGCGTGCCCGAAGGCCTGGCGGCAGGCGGTTTGCAAGTCGATACCAACAGCCTGACCGCCGGCTGGCTCAACGCGAACGGCCCCACGCAGGCACAGGCCGGCGGCAAGACCGTGGTTACCGTCAAGCAGACGGCTGACAAGGCGATCCTGAACTGGGAAAGCTTCAATATCGGCCAGCACACGACACTGCAATTCGACCAGGCGGCGAACTGGTCGGTGCTCAACCGCATCAATGATCCGCTGGCCCGTCCCAGCCAGATCCAGGGCCAGATCAAGGCCGACGGCACGGTGATGCTGGTCAACCGCAATGGCATCGTCTTTTCCGGCAGCAGCCAGGTCGATACGCGCAGCCTGGTGGCCGCCGCCGTGGGCATGAGCAACAGCCAGTTCCAGAAGGGGATCTACAGCGATACGCTCGGTTCCAGCTTCAAGCCCACCTTGGCCAACGACCTGGTACTCAATGGCAACGTGGCCACGCATGCGAATGCCACGGCCGACGTGGTGGTGCAGGCCGGGGCGCAGCTCAGCACGCGCAAACCGCAGACGGTGACGGAAGGCGGCGGCTATGTGCTGCTGGCCGGACGCGAGGTGCATAACGGCGGCAGCGTGTCGGCGCCGAACGGCCAGGTCACGCTGGCCGCTGGCGACAGTTTCGTCATCCGCAAGGGGCTGGGGACGGACAGCAATCAGACCTCGAGCACGCGCGGCAACGAGGTGGACGTCAAGTTCAACGCACAGAGCGACGCGGGCAAGGTGACAAATGCCGGCCTGGTGCAGGCGCTGACGGGCGACGTCACCCTGACGGGCCGCGACGTGCGGCAGGCCGGCGTGCTGCTCAGCAGCACCAGCGTCACCACGCGCGGTACCGTGCACCTGAAGGCCGATGGCAGCGACGGCCTGGTCACCCTGGCGCCCGACAGCCTGACGACGGTGCTGCTCGACGACAGCGGCGCCACGGCGCTGGACGTGCAGCGCGACGCGCTCATCAAGGATTCGGCGCTGCTCAGCGACGGCGCCTACAACCGCCGCGACCTGTCGCTGATCCAGATAGCCTCCGGCGGCGATATCGCTTTCGACACCGGCTCGCTGACCCTGGCCACGGGCGGCCAGGTCAATGCGCTGGCCGCGCGCCGCACGCAGGTGGCGCGAGGCGCCAGCATCGACGTCTCCGGCGCCGTCGGCGTTAACGTGGCGATGGCCTCGAACAATGTGCTGATCAATGCGCAGGGCAACGAGCAGCGCGACGCACCGGGCAACCGCGACAGCAAGGTCCTCAACAGCACCGACCTGTGGCTCGACCGGCGCGACCTGGTGCGCGTGGCGGCCGGCACGAATGGCTATGCGACCGACCGCTGGTACACGGCCGGCGGCTTGCTCGAAGTGAGCGGCTACCTCAACACCAGCGGCCATGGCATCGGCGAATGGGCGGCGCAGGGCGGCACCGTGGCGTTCCAGGGCGGCGAACTGGTGACCCAGGCCGGCTCTTTGCTCAATGTATCCGGCGGCACGTTTGACGTCCAGACGGGCATGGTTCGCCAGAGCTGGCTGAACGGCAAGGATGGCCAGCTCTACCGGCTGTCGACGGCGCCCGGCGACATGCTGTACACGGGCGTCTACCAGGGCTACGCGGCGCAGCACCAGCGCTGGGGCGCGGAAGTGACGGAAAATTTCGCCAGTCCCCTGGTCGGCGCCCAGCAACGGCTGGAAAACGGCTATACCGTGGGCCGCGACGCGGGCCGCGTGGTGGTGGGCACCCAATCGGCCGTGCTCGAAGGCGCGATCGAATCGAGCGTGTTCCAGGGCGAGCGCCAGCAGGACGCGCGCGACGCCACCCTCGACAGTTATCGCCAGTCGCAACTGGCGGCCGCGCGCAACGGCCAGCTGGTGCTGGGCCAGCTGGCGCCCGTGTATGACGCTGCCAGCGCGCAGCTGCGCGACAATCCCGCGGCGCTGCTGCAAGCCATCCATATCGGCAGCGGCGGCGTCGGCGCCGGTGAGCTCCAGCGCGAAGATGCCTTGCCCGAGAATCTGCTCGGCAAGACCTACCTGGACGCGGGCTGGCTCAATGCGCAAAAACTGGGCGGCATCAAGGCCTATGCCAGCGGCGACATCGAGGTCAATGCCGCCGTGCAAGTCGCACCGGGCGGCGAGATCGCGCTGCATGCGCCGCAGGTCACGGTCAACGCCGGGCTGACGGCGCGCGGCGGCAGCATCGCGCTGGGCGACATCGTCAGCAAGCAGGCCAACGCCACCAGCGGCTGGCTCGATACCACGGTCGCCACGCCAGCGGCCGGAGCCAAGGTGGGCATCGATGTGGCCGCCGGCGTGACGCTCGACACGCGCGGCCTGTGGAGCCAGCTCAAGCTGGATCCGGGCAATACGTCCGGCCTGCCGCATGTCAACGGCGGCGCGGTGGCGCTGGTCAGCAGCGGCAGCGTCAACCTGGCGGCCGGCAGCGCGATCGACACGTCCTCGGGCGCGGCCGTGCTGGCCGACGGCACGCTGAAAGGCGGGCGCGGCGGCGACATCACCTTGCGCGCGAACCAGAACGATATCAATGGCGTCAAGTCGGAGACGCTGGTGCTCGATGGCGAACTGCGCGGCTACGGCGCCAACGGCGGCGGCACCCTGACCATCGACAGCGGTACCGGCGTGGCGCTGGGCGGCGGCGTGCTGGCGGACAATGGCGTGTTGCCAGCAGGCCAGTCCGTACCCGTGCACCTGACCTTGGCAAAAGCCTTCACCATCAAGGCCGGCACCGTGCTCGATAGCGACTTCAGCTATGTCAGCACGCAGGTCCAGCCCGGCCAGCCGCTGCTGGACTTGCCGGACTTCAGCGCGGCGCGTCCGTACACCTTGCCGGCCGCCTGGGTGGTGCCGCCCGCCTCGATCAGCTATGAATACGTCACCGTCACCGGCAGCAACGGCATCGGCTACACCAGCGGCATGACCGTGCCGGCCGGCGTCACCCTGACGGGCGTGCGCGGCAAGCTCGGTTCGGGCTACCTGGTGCCGGCCAACGCCTTCCCGGACGGCATGCCGGTAGCCGCTTTCAACGCCAGGGTGGCTGCCGGCACCGCGTTCGCGTTCGACGTGACCCTGAATGCGGGCGATCGCCTGCTGGCCGGCAACCATGCGCCGCAGGACCTGGCCGTCAAGCCGCTGCTGGTGCTGGACAACACGCTGTTCCAGCGCGGCTTTGCGCACTACAACATCAACGGCCAGCAGGGCCTGCAGGTGGCGCAGGGCGCCAGCATCGACGTTTCCATGCCATTGCTGCGCGCCGACCTGGCGCTGGCGGACCAATTGCCGACCGGCGCCGATCCGGCCGCCGTGCTGCAACCGTGGCTGGCGCCGCTGTGGCAGGAAAATGCCGTGAAAGGCGTGCTCAAGCAACGCGCCGGCGCCGATATCGCACTGTCGGCCGGCACCCGCAACGCCAAGGCGCCGCTGGTCGTGGGCGAGGGCGCCACGCTGCGCGTGGACGACGGCAAGAGCATCAGCCTGACGGGCAACGGCCAGATCACCGTGGACGGCACGCTGAGCGCGGCCGGCGGCCGCATTTCCGTGTTGCCTGGCACGCTGGTGACCGGTGGTGAAATCAACCGTCCGGATGGCAGCGCCAACGCCCAGTCGATCTGGATCGGCGAGCGCGCGGTCCTCGACGTGGCCGGCCACGCGGCCACCGCCATCGACGCCCAGGGCGGCGTGTATGGCCATGTGGGCGCTGGCGGCAGCATCGAAATTGGTGCCAAACACAATCTCGACGCCACCCAGGTCGAGGCGGCCGACGCCTTCGTCATCGTGCGCCCCGGCGCGCGCCTGGAAGCGTCCGGCTCCGCCGCCCAGCTCGATCTGCCGGGCCAGGGCAGCGTGCTGGTGGCTGGCGACGGCGGCAGCATCGCGCTGAGCTCCTTCCGTGGCTTGCTGCTCGACGGCAGCATGCATGCGGCCGCCGGCGGAGCCGGCGCGTCCGGCGGCACCCTGGCGCTCAACCTGGAAGCGCCGAACTACGGCATCGTCGGCAAGCTCGACTTGAAGGGCCTGGCGGTGGAAGACGCGGTGCGCGTGCCGCGTGAAATGATTGTGTCCAGCATCCAGGGCGATAGCGGCCTGGCTGCCGACCTGCAGGTGGGCGACAGCGATCCGGCGCTGCGCTACGGTGTGGCAAAGCTGGGCGCGGACCGCGTGGCCGCCGGCGGCTTCGACCACCTGGCCTTGCTGTCAAACGGCTTGATCAGTTTTGATGGCAACCTCGACCTGTCGCTGGGGCAGAGCCTGCGCCTGACGGCCAGCGCCCTGGCCCTGGCCGACCATGCCGACACCGCCACCAGCGCGCAAGTCAAGCTGGCGGCGCCCTACATCCGCCTGGCCGGCACCAGCCGCACCCAGAGCGATGACCACCTGATGCCCAATCCCGTGCGCGGCTCGGGCAACGGCGGCGTCGGTGCCGGCAAGCTGGGCGTGCCCAACGTGGACGACCACGCCAGCCTGACCTTGCATGCCGCGCTGATCGACCTGAGCAATACCGTCAATGTCGGCAGCAACGGCGTGATCGCGCAAAACGTGGCCGACGACCTGGTGGTCAAGCGCGACGCCTTTGGCGAGCTGGCGCTGCGCTCGAGCGGCGACATCCGCATGCGTACGGCGGCCGCGCTGTACACGCCGGGCAACCTGACCCTGGCGGGCGCGCAAATCTATCCGGTGAGCGGCGCCACGGGCAAGGTGGAAGTGGGCAAACGCAACGTGATCGACGAATATGGGCAGCTGGCGACCGAGTTCGACCCTGCCCGCCGGCTGACCATCGAGCGCAGCGGCGACCCTGCCGCGCCGTTGCCGGCCTTGCCTTACTCTGTGTTCGGCTCGCTGGAGCTGGGCGCCGCCACGGTGAACCAGGGTGGCGTGCTGCGCGCGCCGCTGGGCAAGATCACGCTGGGCCAGAACACCTTTGGCGCGGTGACGGGCCACACCAATCTGCTGCCCGGCAGCGTGACGTCGGTCAGCGCGAACGGCTTGCTGATGCCGTACGGCGGCTCGCTCGATGGCCTGAGCTACATGATGGACGGCGTCGATGTCGTCTACAAGGGCGTGGGCAATGATCCGGCCGTCGTGCTTACCGGCGAACACGTCGATGTGCGCGCCGGCGCCGTGCTCGACCTGTCAGGCGGCGGCAGCCTCACCGGCGCAGCCTTTCTTGCGGGCCGCGGCGGCTCGACCGACGCCCGCCTCAACCCGCTGGTGCAGACCTCCGGCAAGGGCGGCTTCGTGCTGCCGGGCCTGGCCACCAATCCCGTCTACGCCATCGTGCCGGGCGCGCAGGCAGGCTATGCGCCCGTCGTCGCCGAGAACGGCGCCGGCGATCCCGCGCTGGGGCGCCAGATCACCATCGGCGCCGGCGTGCCCGGCCTGGCCGCCGGCACGTATACCTTGCTGCCGTCGAGCTTTGCGCTGCTGCCCGGCGCCTTCCGCGTGGAATTGAACGGCCTGGCCGCCGGCGGCTTGCCCGTCGGCTCGGCCACGGCCATGCGCAATGGTTCCTTCGCCACCGCCGTGCAGCTGGGCACCAGCAATACCGACCTGCGCACGGCGCTGCCATCGCAGGCGGTGCTGACGTCGGCTGACGTGCTGCGCAGCTATTCGCAATACAATGAAACGAGCTACAGCGCATTCGCGCTGGCGCAGGCCGTGCGCGACGGCGTGCCGCGCCCGCTGCTCGAACGCGACGCCAAGGCGCTGCACATCGAACTGGTGCTGCCCGGGGCCAGCACCGAGGACGCGCTGCGCTTTGCCGGCAGCGCCAACTACACGCCAGGCAAGGACGGTTTCGGCGGCAGCGCGCTGCTGCTGGGCGGCTCCGGCAAGAATTATGAAATCATCGGCAACGCTGCCGCGCCCACCGTTGGCTTCGAGGGGATCACGGTGCGGGCCGACGCCCTGAATGCCATCGGCGCCCCGCGCCTGGGCATCGGTGGCTTGCCCACCGTCAACTACAGCGGCGTTACCGGCAACCAGCAAGCCAATATCGCCCAGTTCCAGGGCGGCGTCGATAACATCGTGGTGCGCGATGGCGCCGTTCTCAAGGCCGGCGAAGTGTTCCTGGTGACCAACAGCAAGGCCGGCGGCATCGTCATCGAGCAAGGTGGCGGCATCAATACCCTGGGCCGCGGCAAGGCGGCCTGGGACTCGGGCGACGGCTACGTGTATGCGCCGGGCACGTCCAGCGTGCTGGCCGTCTCGAATGGCCGGCTCGACATGCTGGCGCCCGGCGTGAGTGCCGATCCGCGATCGGGACCGGGCCGCATCGACATCGGCGCCTGCGCGGAAGGCGTGGCGTGCAGTGGCAGCACTCCGCTGTATTCCGAGGGCACCATTGCCGCCGCCACCGACCAGAGCTTCAACCTGCGCGACGCCACCACCTATGGCACCCGCAACCTGGTGCTGGCCGTGGGCGGCATCAATGTGGGCAGCGCGGCGTCGCTGGCCGCGATGGCGGCGCGCGACGCGCTGCCGGCCGGACTGACCCTGAACCAGGACATCCTCGACCGCCTGCTGCGCGGCGATGCCAGCGTGGGTGCGCCGGCGCTGGAAAGCCTGGCGCTGACGGCGCGCGACGCCATCAATTTCTATGACAACGTCGAATTGTCGACCATTAACGCGAGCACGGGAAAATCGTCGCTGGAGCGGCTGGTGATCGGCACCCCGGCGATCTATGGCGCCGGCGGCAGCGATGCCGTGGCGCGCATCAAGACCGACGTGCTGGTATGGAACGGCGCCACCACGGCGCCGGGCCTGGTTGCCAGCGGCGGCGCCGGCAACGGCAGCGGGCGCCTGCAGGTTGACGCCCGCCAGGTCGAGTTCGGCTATGGCCCGAACAGCCGGCCCGACACCATCCACAGCATGGACCGCTTGATCCTCGGCTTTGGCGACGTGTCTTTCAACGCCAGCGAGCGCATCACCGCCAATCACACGGGATCGCTGTCGGTGTACCAGTCGCAAGGCGCGTGGGATGCGGACAGCAAGGGCTATGTGCGCAGCGGCGGCAACCTGCATCTCAACACGGCGCTGCTCACGGGCGCGGCCGGCTCCGTCAACAAGATCAAGGCGGGTGGCGACATCCGTGTCGCCAAGCCGTCCGGCGCCGCCACCACCGCGCCGGACGCGCCGCAACTCAGCTCATTCAACTCAGCGCAGCTTACGCCGATTGCGGCAGCTTGCCTTCAAG
>NZ_NRDQ01000216.1 GCF_002878455.1 Janthinobacterium sp. AD80 | reverse complement strand
ACGTACCAGGCCAGCACCGGATAGAGCACGACGCGGAACGGCCAGCGGCCAAAGACGCGGCAGATCCAGAACAGCAGGCGCATGCCCGCCACGAAGCTCACTTCATTGAAGCCGGCCCAGTGCCCGCGCTGTTGCGCTTGCCGCTCTTGCTGCTGCGACGCCATCGTCATCGCGCGCGCCAGTGACGCGCCAGCAGGCGCGGTGCGCGCCACAGCATGCCGAAGAACAGGCGCGCATGCATGCGCGAAATCAGCACATTGTCACGCCACAGCTGGAAATGCGAGACGCCGTCGCTGGGATAGCCGACACGCGTCGGCAGGTTCGCCATCTGCAAGCCGTCCCAGTACAGGCGCACCAGCACATCGGTATCGAAATTCATGCGCAGTCCCAGCTGGCGCCGTCCTGCCAGCGCCATCATGGGCGCCAGCGGATAGACGCGGAAACCGCACATGGAATCGCGGATCTGCAGCGACAGGGTATTGATCCACACCCAGACGTGCGTGGCGTAGCGCGCGTAGAAACGCGTGGCCGGCACCGATGCGTCATACACAGGATAGCCGACGACCACCGCCGCCGGCGTGGCCTGCGCCTGCGCCAAGAAGCGCGGCACATCGTCCGTCTCGTGCTGGCCATCGGCATCGATCTGCAGCGCATGGCTGTAGCCCTGCGCGTGTGCATGTCGGCAGCCCGTCAGCACGGCGCCGCCCTTGCCCTGGTTATGGACATGGCGCAGCAGAGTCACCTGCGACGGATGCGCGGCCGCCAGCGCATCGAGGGCAAGCGCGCCAGCGGCGGCACTGCCGTCGTCGACGAGCACCAGCGGCACGCCGTGCGCCAGCAGGCGCGCCACCACGGTGCCAATCGCCTGCTCATGGTTGAACACGGGGATGACGATGCAGGGATGAAAACGCACGTCAGTCACCGCGTGCTCCGGCACGGCCAAAGCGCAGCAGCGAATGGCAATAGCCGATGCCGTCGCGCGTCGTCAGCAGCTCCAGCCCCGCCGCCTCGGCCAGGCGGATGTAATCGGCACTCTGGTAAATCTTGCTGTTGCCGCTGGCCATGGCCGTGAAGTACGGCGAGGTGTTGATCAGGCAATAGGCGGCGATGTCGTACTGCTGGCGGTCCCAGAAGGTGTCCATGATCAGCACTTGCCCGTTCGGCCCCAGCGCCTGCGCGACGCGGCGCAGGATGCTGGCGATGGCCGGCTCGGAGAAGCAGCTGAGAAATTGGCTCATCCAGATCAGGTCCATGCCGGCCGGCAGCGCAGCATCGTCGTCGAGCAGGTCGCATGCATGCAAATGGGCGCGTTCGCGCACGCCCGCATCCGTCAGGGTCCGGTCGGCCACTGCCAGCTGGCGTTCCAGGTCGACCAGGTGCAGCTCCACGTCCGCATGATAGGCCAGCGCCGCGCTGGCGAACTTGCCCGTGTTGGCGCCGATGTCCATGAGGCGGCGCGGCGCCGTGGCGAAGACGTCCGGGAAAATTTCGGGGAACGAGGTGTCCGAATAGTGATGGTCGAAGGCGAACCAGCTGCCCTTGGCCGGTTCCGACAGCGCCGACAGGCCCTGGTAGAGGGTCGGCCAGTCGCCCAGCGCCGTCAGCCCCAGGGGCTGTTCGGCGTCGAGAGAACGGTCCAGGTCGAACAAGCCCTGGTAGCAGACGTCATGCATGAAGTCCAGGTTGACCTGGGTAATGCTGTCGGTGAGCATGCAAAAACCGATCTTGTCGAGCACATACGCACCGTCGCTCAGCGAGACGACGCCTGCCGACAGGCACGATTCAAGCGCCACCTTCAGCGCATATTCCGTCCAGCGGCCGGTGGCGGCCATGTCGGCCACGCTCAAGCCGCTGTGGCCCGTGTCGGCCAGTGCCTGCAGCATGCCGCGCTTCCAGGCATAGCGCACGCATTGAAAGACGACGGGACCGAAAGCGATTTTTTGTGCCTCGAAACGGGCGGCAAAGGCGGTCTGGCGTTCGGGTGAGAATTTTTTATCTAACATGCGCTCGCTGCTGGAGTGGGTGTATCGGTGCCGCCACCGGCAACGGTGGCGGCTTGCGGGTGAAACAAGATGCGGCCGCTGGCATGCTGGCCGGCGGCCGACAGATAGCGAAACTGCAGGCTGGCCTTGAGCGGGTCATAGTCCAGCGCCAGCCGCACGGGCCGCTCCGGCAGCACCGGCTGCTGGAATTTCAAGGCGTGCATGGCACGGAACTGCGGCGGCAAGTCCAGGTGCAGGCGCGCGAAATGCAGCGCCCACTCGACCTGCACCACGCCGGGCAGCAGCGGCGCGTCCGTAAAATGGCCATCGAAATAAAACAGATCGGCAGGCACACGCAGCTCGAACAGCAGCCGCGGCGTCTCGCCGTCGGCAGAGCGTTCGATCAGCTGCGCATGCGGCAGGCGCGGCGCCGGGTCCTTGTGCTCCAGCAGCGCCAGCAGCAGCGCCTGCGTGGTCTTGCCCTGCGCATTGATGGGCATGCGTTCCAGGTAGCGCCAGCGGCGCGGCACGGCAACCGCTTCCACCTGGCCCGCCAGCGCCAGCTGCAGCTGGCGGTTCAATGCCAGCTTGCCGTCGGCGCCAAGCAGCGCCTGGCCGGCGGCGCTGCAAACGATAAAGGCGGCCACCTTCTGGCGTTCGCCGGCCGGCGCATCGCACAGCAGCACGCTTGCCTCGGCCACCAGCGGGGTGGCCAGCAGCGCGGCCTCGATGGCACTCAGGGAAATGCGTTTTTCTTCGATCTTGACGATGCGGTCGCTGCGTCCCAGCAGCTGGAAGCGCCCTGCCGCCGTCTGCCGCGCGCGGTCGGCCAGGCCTAGCCAGCCATCGTCGGCCAGGTGCGCCGAACGCACTGCCAGCGCGCCATTGTCGGCCAGGCGCCATTCCACGCCGGGAAACGCTTGCCAGCTATCGTCGTCAAGGCGCTCCTGCGCGCGCTGGCGCCAGGCCACGCCGCCCGTCTCCGAGCTGCCGTAGATTTCACGCGGTACGCTGCCCAGCAGTTGCCCTGCCGCCAGCGCGCTGTCGGGCGCCAGCGGACCGCCCGAGGAAAACACGGCGCGCAGCTGCGCGCGCGCACCGGCCCAGTCCAGGTGCTCGGGCAGGCGTTTCAGGTGCGCGGGACTGGCGGCGAGCACGCACGGCCCCTGCGCCAGCAGCGCGGCAAGCCGCTCCGGGAAGTCCACGCTATGCGCATGCACGGCGCGTGCGGCACACAATGGCCACAGGACCTTGAACAGCAAGCCGTAGATATGCTGGTGCGTGACGGTGGCCACGACAGCCGCGCCTTGCGCGTAATGGCCAAACAGCTGCTCCAGGGTCGCCACTTCGCTGCACAGCTGTGACAGCTTTTTCGGGATGGCCTGCGCCGCGCCCGTGCTGCCGGAAGTGTGCACGACCAGCGCGGGGAAATCCCGGGCAAGCTCCCGCCACACGGGTGCGGAAGCATCGCCGGCTGGTGCCGGCAAGGGTGCGTGGACGGCCGGGAACTGGCCCAGGAAGCCGTCGACCGAGGCGGCCAGCGAAGCACAGCTGGCTGGCAGGGTATCGGCCGTCAGCCAGATGGTCTTGCCTGCCTGCCAGGCACCCAGCAAAGCGGCGCCAAATTCAAGGCTGTCGTCCAGGTACAGGGCGAAATGCCGGCCAGGCTGGCGTGCGAGCATGTCGGCCCACGCCGCCATGCGCGCAGCGAGATGCGCATGATCGAGCGCCACGCCGTCGCGCCAGCCAGCCAGCTGGGCGGCCGGGCGGCCATGCAGGGACTGCGCCAGGCGCGCCAGCGCGGCGATCGGGGAAGGTGCTTGCGGCAGGGAGGATTCAGGCATGGTGCAAACGCTTAAAACGCAGGCGGACAAGATACTCGCCGCCAAATAACAGGGCCATCAGGACATAGGCGATCACGCCCGTGTACAGCGACCATACGGCTTCGCTGGCCCACAATGCCGTCGCCAGGGCGATGCCGCCGTTGAGGATGAAAAAAACGCACCAGACCTGCGTCACGCGGCGCGTATAGCGTACGGCAGCCGGCGGGAAATCCGGCTCGCGCAGGCGCGCCAGGCGCTCCACCATCGACTGCGGCGTCCACAGGCTGTAGCCGAAGGTCGCCAGCAGCACGGCATTCACCAGCACCGGATACAGCTTGAGCGGCAGCAGCAGATTGCTCCATAGCGCGACAGCCACCAGCAGTAGCGCGGCGGCCACCGACCAGCGCGCGGCGCGCTGCAGCTTGAGCGCGGGCAGGCGGCAGGCGATGGCCAGCAACAGCAGCAGCGCCAGCCAGCGCGGCTCGACCAGTCCGTGGCCAAACCAGATCGCCAGCGGATACAGCACGGTCAGCAGCAGCGCGACGGCATTGAGCAGCACGTGTTATGCCGCCTGTTCCGACACCGACATCGCGCGCAGCGCTTCGACCACGTCGTCGATCGTGCGGATGGTCTTGAACACTTCCGGCTGCAGGCGCTTGCCCGTCAGCTGTTTCAGCTTGACCGCCAGGTCGACCGCGTCGATGCTGTCGATATCGAGTTCGGCGTACAGATTCGACTGCGGCGTCAGTTCCGCCGGATCGAGCTCGAACATCTCAGCCAGCAGTTGCACTACCCACGCGTACAGTTCGTCGCGGCTCATTGCGCTCATATCTACCATTTTGCTGCTCCCTTACTTCTTTCTGTGAGTGTCAACCATGGCCGCCAGCGCCCGTACCGAGGCGAAGTGGCGGCGCGTATCGGCCGAATCGGCCGACAGGGAAATGCCATATTTTTTTTGCAGGGCCACGCCCAGTTCCAGCGCATCGATCGAATCGAGACCCAAGCCCTCGACGAACAGGGGCGCATCCGTATCGATGTCGGCGGCGCTCATGTCTTCCAGTTGCAGCGCCTCGATGATCAGTTCCTTCACTTCTTGTTCAAGCATGTTGTTCCTGTTTCCCGCTAAAGTAATGTTGCAGATGATTGGTCAAAGTGCGCGCCGCCATCACATCGCTGGCGCCACCACCGGTAAACTCGCTGATCGCCAGGTCGTCCTGTACCGCGATATCGAAATGCGCGCGGCGGACCGGCACGCGCCACCACCGCTCGCCCTTGCCCAGGGTCTTCGGCAGGCAGCGGATCAGCACTGGCGTCACGTCGCGGCGGCCGCGCACGGCGATGTTCGCCGCGCCGCGTTTCAGCACGATCTCGCCGCTGTACGGCGTGCGCGTGCCTTCCGGGAAAATGATCAGGTTATTGCCGCGCGCCAGCGACGCCAGGCAGGCGTCGACCAGCTCGGCGCCGCCAGTGTTGTTGATATAGCCGGCCGCCCGGACAGGACCGCGCGTAAACGGGTTATTCCACAAATCGGCCTTGACGATGCAATCGGCCTGCTTCACATACGCCATCAGGAAAATCGTGTCGATCAGGGTCGGATGGTTGGCCAGGATCAGCAAGCCGCCCCTATCCAGCTTGTCGAGGCCGCGCAAGTCGTAGCGCAGCACGCCAAGGAACCGCATCAGGCCGATATAAAAACGAAAACTCCAGCGGATGATGGCGCGGGCACCGGCGACGCGCGCCTCGCGCCGCCACACCAGCACATGCAGCAAGGGAAAGACCAGCACGCGCAGCAGCAGGCCGCCCACGCCGAAGGCGGCAAAACTGACTGCCGTCGCAAGGGTACGCCAGGCAACCGACGCGCCGGCACGCACGGGCGCCAGCTTATGCATGGCGGCTCCAGCGCCACGCCTGGCGGTTGGCCGCATGCTCAAACGTGGCGTCGCCGCCCAGCATGAAGCGCAACGCGGCCAGGCTGGCAGGCATGGCATTGGACGGCCGCGGCGCATCGGCGCTGCCACGCGCGCGCCATGACAGGCCAAACACGGCGCCCGGCACGTCGCCCGCCTGCAGCAGCCAGGCAAATGCGTGCGGCTGCTCATGGCAATCTTCAAAAGCGTCAAACGGGGCTGGCAAGGGGCAATCGGCCACCACCAGCAATACCTGCGGTGCGCCATCGGCCAGCAAGGCGCAAGCTTCGATCACCGCCGCCTCGACGCTGGCGGCGCCGGCGGCCATGGCCACCTGCTGCGCGGTATCGGCGCGGGCGATGGAAAACAGGCCGGCATTGGCATTGTGCACGGCCATGCCGAACCCCGTCGGCGACAGAGGCTCACCCTGCGCCAGGGCCGACAACAGTTCGACGGCGCGGCTTACTTCACCGTGACGCGAACAAAAAACGAGGGGGATATCGCGCTGTTCGCCAAGGCAGGCATAGGCCACTTCGAGCGCCATCTTGCCCAACTGGCCGGCGCGGCGGCGCAACAGGGGGGGCATGCCGCGCACGCCAGGCTCGCCGCTGACGGCGATCGACGCGGCAGGCAAGGCCGCTTGCGCCCAGTCCTGCCACTGCTGCGGCGTTTCCAGCCCAGGCGCCCAGGCAGCATGTCTGACGATTGAAAACCGGACACCATGGGTGCGCATATACATTTCCCTGAGTTCACAAAAAAGGTCGAACTCACGTCAAAACTGCGCAAAAAAGCCCCGCCGGCGTTCTTTTCAAATTATAAACGAAGGAAGTCAAAATAACTAAAATAAATGGCCATGGGGCAACTATTTTAAGATGCCCAGAATCACCGGGCATTTAATCGCCATCCGCGCCAGTTACTATTTGTAACAGGCCGAGCAATACCCTGCGATGGGGAAAAGGTTTTTATCCAGCAAATAAAGCGTATTTAAAAAAAGGATTTTTTACCAACGATAAAAAACGGTGGATCAAATGCTCGCCGCGAGCGTTGTTTTTAGATAACAAGCATCTGCCGTGCCGCAACATCGCCGACAGTGCCAGATTGCCATGTATTCATGCACCGGGCGGCGCGCTGCCCCTGCCCCGTACATCAGCCTGAAGAGCCAGGTGACATTCTCGACCGACAAGCTGCCTAAAACGCGTCAGTGCAGCGATGATTGAATTAAATACGCGGTAAAACGCAAAAAACAGAGCGCCTGCTTTATGCGGTTTTGCCAGCCGCGTATTCAATCCTGGCCGTGCCGTTTGTCCAGAACAGAAAACAGGGGACCGATCAGCAATACCAGCACCACCATGCGCGCCACATGAAACGCGGTCACCACCGGCACGCCCAGATGCAGGGTCTTGGCTGTCAGCGACATTTCGGCAATGCCGCCCGGCGAGGTGGCAAGGATGGCGGTGCCCGCATGGATGCCCAGCCAGTGCGACAGCCCCAGCCCGAAGGCGGCCGCCAGCAGCAGCATCAAGACACTGCACAAGGCGACGCTGGCCAGGTAGCGGGGAGCGGCATGCAAAAAAGCGGGGCTGAAGCGCGTGCCCAGCGCGATGCCGACGAAGAGCTGGCCGGCGCGTATCATCCATTCAGGCAGGCGCGACAAGTGGATGCCGCAGGCCGTCAGCAGCAGGGCCGCCAGTAGCGGGCCGATGACCCACGCGTTCGGCAGCCTGCCCCGCTTGAACGCGAGGGCGGCCAGCACGGTGATGCAGACCAGCGCGGCCAGCCCGGCAGGATCGACGAGGGCGGCGCCAGGCACGAAGGTTTCGTGTCCTTCGGCCAGGCCATGGCTGCCCCAGTAGCGCACGCCGAAGGGAATGGTCGCCACCACCAGCATCATGCGCAGGCTGTGCGCGGCGGCCACCTTGCCCACGTCGGCGCCATGACGCTCGCTCTGCACGGCCATTTCCGACGCGCCGCCAACGGCCATGGCGAAGAAGGCGGTGGCGCTGTCGACGCCGGACAGGCGCCGCAGCAGCATGG
>NZ_NRDQ01000215.1 GCF_002878455.1 Janthinobacterium sp. AD80 | reverse complement strand
GGCGGCCGCGCGCTCCGCTACTGCGCCATCGAGCGCCTCTTGCGCGGCCGTCATCTGGGTCTGCAGCTTGTGCGTTTCCTGGTGCCAGCGCTGCTGCTGTTCCAGCACGGCCTTGCGCAGGTCGATGGTCTGCAATGCAGCTTCGGCGGCCTCGCCCAGGGTTGCCGTTTCGGCCCGCTCTTCCGGCGACAGGGGGCGCTGGTCGGCCAGCTTTTCGCCCAGGCGTTCGAGGATCTGCTTTTCCTTTTTTGCCCGCTCGAAGGCGCGCATGGAAATGTCCGTGTACATGCTGCTGCCCGTCAGGGTTTCCAGCAGTTCGCCCCGTTCATTGTCTTCCGTCTTGAGGAAGGTGGAAAACTCGTTCTGCGCCAGCAGCACGGCGCGCGTAAACTGCTCGAACGACAGGCCGATGCGTTTCTCTATTTCTTCCTTGACTTCCGTCTTGGTACCGCCGATGGGCTGCAGCGCGGGCAGCTGGTGCAAGCTCATGGCCGTGGCTTGCAGCGCGCCTTCGGCCTTGGTGCGCGAGCGGCGCACGCTCCAGCGCGCGCGGTAGCTGGCACCATCGTTGCCGACGAAGTCCACTTGCGCATAGCCTTCCGGCGTGCCGCGGCGCAGCAGGGTACGCGTATCCTGCGCGCTCACGGTTTCCTTGCCCACGTCGGGCAGGGCGCTGCCGCGCCCCAGCACCTTGAGCAAACGCGGCGTGGTGTCGTACAGGGCCAGGCACAAGGCGTCGAGCAAGGTGCTCTTGCCCGCGCCCGTGGGGCCGCTGATGGCAAACAGGCCGGAAGACGCCAGCGGTTCCTGCTGGAAGTCGACTTCAAATTCGCCGGCCAGCGAGGCCAGGTTCTTGCCGCTGATTTTAAGGATTTTCATGTGTTTTTTTGAACGGTCAGGCGCCGGGCAGCAGCAGTTCGGCCAGGGCCGAGAGGAGTTCAGGCGGTGCTTCCTTGCCGTACTTTTGCAGGTACAGACGGCGGAAGATGTCGTCGGGCTGCAGCTGGCCCAGCTGGTCGAGGGTCATGTTTTCCGGCGCGCTGCCGCGCGCGGCGCTCGATGTCTCGATTTTTGCCAGCCGTACGGGCTTGCCGTCCAGGGCCGCCTCGATGCGCGTGCGCAGGCCCGGTTCCGGCGCGTCCAGGCGCACGCGCACTTCCAGGAAGGGCTGCGCTTCCGGTGGCGCAGCGGGCACGTCGAGGGCGGCCAGCTGCGCCAGCACGTCGGTGATGGGCGCCGGCGTGGCGGGTACGCGCAAGAGCGGCACGGCGCGCGGCACCTCGATGGCGCGCACGTCCTGCAACTGTTCGCCTTCGAGGTCGAGGCACAGCACCTGATGGCGGTAATTCACCTCCGCGAAAGACAGGGGAATCGGGCTGCCGCAATAGCGGATGTGTTCCTGGCCGCCCACGGTTTGCGCCTTGTGCAAATGGCCCAGCGCCGCGTAGGCGATGGCCGCATCGAATATCCCCGAGGGCAGCATCTCCGTGCCGCCGATGACGATGCGCCGCTCGGAGTCGTTCGACATTTCGCCGCCCACCATGTGGCAGTGGCCCATGGCGATGATGGCTTGCCCGGGCTGGCGGCGCGCCAGCGCCAGGTCCGTCAACTGGCGGTACAGCAGGGCGATGCCGCCCAGGTAGGCGTCCTGCGTGTCGCCGGCCGGCAGTTTCGGCACGTCGCCGGGACGCAGGAAGGGCACGGCCAGGCACCAGGCCCGCACCTGGCCATCGCTGCCGGCCAGCGGCAGCAGCAGGCGTTCCAGGTCGATCTGGCCATCCTCGCCGCGCAGCAGATGGCCGATGACGTGGGTGCCGTGCGCGGCCAGCAGGGGGCCGGGTGCTTCCAGCCGCCGGCCGAATCATGGTTGCCCGCGACGACGACCAGCTGCAGCGCGGGCAGGCGCGCGCGCGCCTGCTGCAGGAACACATACAGCTGCTTTTGCGAGGCGGCGGATGGATTGGCGTTGTCGAACACGTCGCCCGCCACCAGCAGCACGTCGATCCGTTCGGCCACGAGGGTGTCGAGCAGCCAGTCGAGGAAGCGCTGGTGCTCGTGGCCTCGCTCAAAATTGTGCAGGGTCTGGCCCAGATGCCAGTCGGAAGTGTGCAGCAGGCGCATGGTGGGGCTATGGTAGGGAAGACAGGCGCCAATATAGCAGGAATGACAGGGGGCAGACCCGCCGGCGGCAAGTTTCCTGGCAGGGGCCTTGCCGATCGCGAAGCGACTGGCCCCAGCCTTCAGTCGGGCTTGCCCTCAGCCATCAAGCGACAGTCGTGTCGGCTCTGTAGGTATTGCGTCCATCCTGCTTGGCCCGGTACAGCAGCACGTCGGCGCGCTGCAGCAGCACGGCGGGAGAAATATCTTCGTCGCGGTAGAAGGCCAGGCCGATGCTGGCGGAAATGCGCACGGTGATGCCTTCCAGTTCGAACGGCTGCTGCATGGCGCTGACGATTTTTTCCGCCAGCACGGCCGCGTCTTCGGGTTTGCCGATCTGCTCCATGATGATGGTGAATTCGTCGCCGCCCAGGCGGGCGATGATGTCGGTGACGCGCATGGTCTGCGTCAGGCGCTGGGCGAAGGCGCGCAGCAGGGCGTCGCCGATGCCGTGGCCGTGCGTGTCGTTGACTGGCTTGAAACGGTCGATATCCATGTACATGACGGCCATCAGGTGCTGCTGCTGGCGGCTGGCGTGCATGGCGTCGCTGAGCTTTTGCTGGAAGCCGGCGCGGTTCGACAGGCCGGTCAGGGCATCGACCTGGGCCAGTTTCAGCAGCCGCTGTTTTTCGCGCTTTTGCACGGTGATATCCTGGCGCATGACGTGAAAGCCCACCACCTGCAGGTTGTCTTCGCCGATCTGCGGGATGTAGATCACTTCCATGCAGCGCTCGATGCCTTCTTTCTCGTCTTCTTCCTCGAAGCTCAGGGTTTCCCCCATCAGCACGCGCTCGATGTAGGGCGCGACAGTGCGGTAGCGCGCCTCGCCCACGGTGGCGCGCACGCTGTTGCCCAGCACATGGCGCCCCGTCAGGCCGAATTCGCGCTCGTAGGCGATGTTCAGGAAGCGGTAGACCTGGTCGGCGTCGATGTAGGCGATCATGGCCGGCAGGGTGTCGGCGATGGTGCGCAGGCGCGCTTCGCTTTCCAGCAGCGCCACTTCCGATTCGCGCAAGGTGGTGATGTCGTCCAGGCTGCCCACATAGCCTTCCACCTGGCCGTCGATGAGGATGGGGGCGATTTTCACGGAAACCCATACCAGCTTGCCGTCGCGGTGCAGGCAGCGCAGGGTGGACTGGAATGGCGCGTGGCTGCGCGTGAGCTGTTCCAGCGCCACGTGCATCAGCGGATAGTCGTCCGGGTGCAGCGCGCTGGTCCAGCCGGCGCCCAGGGCGGCGGCGCGCGGCAGGCCCGTGATGGCCTCGAAGGTGCGGTTGACGTAGGTGCAGCGGCGCTGCCGGTCCAGGCGCACGAGGCCCAGCGGCGAGGCGTCGTTGACGGCGGCCAGTTCGGCCTGTTTCTGGCGCAGCTCCAGCTCCTGCTGGCGGCGCTGCGAAATATCTTCGGCGATGCACAGGATATGTTCGATCTGCTGATGCTCGTCGAAGACGGGCACGGAGACGGCATGCAGGTAGCGCAGGCTGCCGTCAAGCAGGCGCAGCGGCTTGTCCGTATGGTCGATGACGCCCCGTTCGGCCAGGATGGCGCGGTCGTCCTCGGCGTCGTGCAGGCCGAAATCGGGTGCGAATGCCTGGCCATCGGTCTTGCCGATGATGTCGGCGGCCAGGTAGCCCGTGATGTCTTCGGCGGCCTTGTTCCACACTTCCATCTGGCCGAAGTTTTCCGGCCGCGCGCTTTTCACGTACACCAGCACGGGCAAGTGGTCGATCAGCGACTGCAGGAAGCTGCGGTTGTCCTGCAGCGCCAGTTCGTCGTGCTTGCGCGCGCTGATGTCGCGCGAGGTGACGGCCACGCCATCGCTGATCGGCACCACCTGGTGGCGCAGCCAGCGCGTGCCGCCGCTGGCCACGGGCAGTTCGAATTCATCTTCCAGCGGCTGGCCCGTTTCCAAGACTTGCACGAAGCGCTGGAAAAAGCGCTCGCCGCGCAGCAGCGGCATGTGCGGCAGCACGCGCTGGCCCAGCAGTTCCGCGCGTGGCTTGCCCAGCATGTCGGCGGCCCGCTCGTTGACGTCGGCGAAAATGAAGTCTTCCACCGGCTTGCCCGGTGCGGGGCGCCAGGCTTTCAGCAGCAGCACGGAATCGAGGCTGCCCTGATGCGCCGCGCGCAGCAGCGCCTGTGTTTCCTTGGCCTGGCGGATGCTGCAGCGCAGGCGGGCGCTCTGGCGCGCCAGCAGCGCGGTGAAACCGGCGATCAGCACGCTGGCGGCGATCAGCGCACCCAGATACACCTTGCGCCGGTGTTCGAAGCGGGCCAGCGCCACGGTGCGGCTCACGCCCACCACGGCCAGCAGCGGGTAGCGCGGCAGCTCGCGGTAGCTGTAGATGCGCGGGACGGCATCGACGGGCGGCTCGATCACCAGTTCCTCGGGCGCGTGATGCGGTGGGCCGGGCATGCGGAAGTCGATGCGGTCGCTGATGATCAGTTGTTCGCCGAGGCGTCCCACCGTCAGGCCGCTGTCGCGCGCCACCAGCATCAGCGCGCCGTGTTCGTCGAGGTTCAGGCGGTCGTAGTCGTCGACGAAATACGTGGGGTCGACGAGGATGATGATGGCGCCGGCGAAATTGCCCTGGCCATCGTTCAGCCGGCGCGCCAGGCGGATGGTCCAGTGCTTGCTGTCGGCGTCGAGCATGGGCGTGTCGACCAGCGGCGTGTCGGCCGGATTGGCGGCCAGGGCGCGGAAGAAGGCCTGGTGCGCCAGATTTTCCGGAAAATAGGCGTTGGCGCTGTCGACCACATTGCCGTGCGCGTCGACCAGGGCGATCGGCAGCTCCAGTTTCGACGGCAGCACGCTGTCGAGCAGGCCCTGGCGGCGCGTGAATTCATTCAGGCGCAGGCCGCCGCCTGATTCTTCGTATTTGAGCTTGAACAGCTGCGTGGCGTGGTCGGTCTGGCGCAGGATGTAGCTGGTATGGTCGGCCAGGGTGCGCGCCAGCGACTGGCTGCCGGCCACGGCGTCGCGCGCGGCGCTGACCTGTTCCTGGCCCAGCTGATAGATGACGGCGCCCCACATCACGAGCAGCAGCAGCAGCGCGAAGACGGGCACCAGGCTGATACGGTAAACGTGGCTGGCAAGGCGTTGCAGGGGTCTCGTTATCGATATCACGGGCGCTTGCAGGCTAGATTCAAGTAAAAGGGGAGGACGGCGTGGCGCGCATCATAGCCGAAATCGGCCGCCCTGCGCGGAACCTGTTGCCGTCCCTCCCGTCGTCTGGTCGTGGTCTGTCGCTGGCCTTATTTTGCGTTAAATCAGGTAGCTGTGGTGCCACGCACGCTAAAAAAAGCACGCCACCCCCGGCAGGGGCTGGCGCCGTGGCAGAAAAAGTACAATTTCGCCGCCATCCTCATTAAAATGGCTGCTTCTTCCTCCCATATCGAAAGTTGTCATGCAGAGTAAAAAGCCCGACGCGGCACGGCTGGACAAGATCGTTGCCGAAGCGCGCCGCGCCGCCGACCAGCGCGAGAGCGGCTACCGCGAGCGTTCGCTGAAGATGTATCCGTGGGTATGCGGCCGCTGCATGCGCGAATTCACGCGCGCCAACGTGCAGCAGCTGACCGTGCATCACCGCGACCATAACCACGACAACAATCCGCCCGATGGCAGCAACTGGGAGCTGCTGTGCCTGTATTGCCACGACAATGAGCACTCGCGCTACCTGGAAGCGGACCGTGGCGCCGGCCTGCTGTCGGCCGAGGTGGCACCGGCCACGCACAATCCGTTTGCCGCGCTGGCGGGCCTGATCAAGAAAAAGGACTGAGCGGGCCTCTGGCCCTGATCCCATGCGCATCTTGCTGACCGAAGACGACCCGCAGCTGGGCCGCGCCACGCAGATCGGCCTGGAGCAGGCCGGCCACGCGGTGGACTGGGTGCAGTCGGCCGAACACGCCCACACGGCCGTGCGCCTGCACGACTATGCCTGCATCCTGCTTGACCTGGGCTTGCCGGGCGAGGATGGCATGCAGGCGCTGGGCGTGCTGCGCGACGCCGGCTACAGCGGTGCCGTGCTGATTGTCACGGCGCGCGACAAGGTGGGCGAACGCATCGCCGGCCTGGATGCGGGCGCCGATGATTTCATCGTGAAACCGTTCGACCTCGATGAACTGGCCGCGCGCATCCGCAGCGCCTGCCGCCGCGCGGCGGGCCGCCTGCGCGAAAACCTCGTGCATGGCGACCTGGTGCTCGATATCGCCGACCGGCAAGTGACGCAGGGCGGCCAGCCCGTCACCCTGACCCTGAAGGAATTCCGCATCCTGCAATTGCTGCTGGAGCATGGCGGAAGGGTGCTGAGCAGGGAACAACTGGAAAAGAATCTGTACAGCTGGGGCGGCGAGGTGGAAAGCAATGCCGTGCAGGTGCACATCCACCATTTGCGCAAGAAGCTGGGGCGCGACTTGATACGCACCGTGCATGCGATCGGCTATTGCATCGACAAGCCGAAAGCGGCTTGATAACAAAACGGGCCGCCCTGAGGCAGCCCGTTGCGGTGATGTGGATGTGTTACGTCATCAGAAATCCATGGTGGCCGACAGCCACAAACGGCGGCCATCCATGCTGTTGACATAGCGGTTGGCGTAGTTCAGGGCCGGACCCGATCCCGGGCGGTAAGCCTGGTAGTCGATGAAGTCCTTGTTGAGCAGGTTGTACACGGCCGCGTTCAGGGTGACGCGCTTGTTCAGCTGGTAACTGGTGCCTACGTGCAACATCGTGTAGCCCTTGTAGTCGCCCAGCGCGGCCTTGGCGGCGCGCGTGGCAGCCGAGGTGCCCGGATCGCGGAAGCGGTCGCTGCGGTATTCGCCGCGCAGCCAGCCATTCCACTCGCGCGAGATATCCCACGACAGGCGCGCATTGACGGCGTGCTTGGGCGTGTCGCTCAGCGGCTTGCCCGCGTTGCTGCCACTCTTCTGTTCGCTATCCGTGTAGGTGTAGTTGGCGCTGGCCGACAAGGTCTTGCCCAGCGGGAAGCGCGTGTTCAGCTCGACGCCGCGCGTGACGGCCTCGTCCACGTTGATCGACTGGCCGAACGCATCGACATTGGGCCAGTTGCCGAAACTGACGCAGCCGGGACGGTTCGGCGACGGACGGTAGTCGCAGTTGAGCAGGCCCGTGCCCGTCGTGATCTTGTCCTTGAACTCATTGTTGAACACGGTGCCGCTGGCGGTCCAGCCGGCCAGGTTGTCGAAATACGCGCCGATTTCCGCCGTCGTGCTTGTTTCCGGCTTCAGGTTCGGGCTGCCGACGAGGGGAATCGTGCCCTGGCCGCCGAAACCGTTGATGCCTGGCGACAGTTGTTCCACGCGCGGCGTCTTGTAGCCCTTGCTGACGCCGCCCTTGACGGTCCAGCCTGGCGTAGCGTTCCACACGGCATAGGCGCGCGGGCTGGTCTGGCCGCCGAAGATGCTGTGGTCGTCATAGCGGGCGCCGAAGGTCAGGGCGACGTTGTCCAGCACCTGCCATTCGTCTTCCAGGAACAGGGCTTTTTGCGTGAATTCGAATGTCTTTGGCGCCACGCCGTCCGTCATTTCCGCTTTCCACCATTGCGCGCCAACGGTGGCCATGTGCTTGCCCAGCGGCATGACCAGCTTGGTGTCGAAGACCTGGCTTTCCACTTCCAGGGTGCGCGCGCTGCCGGCCACGGCGCCTGGCGTGCCTGGCGGAATCGTGCGGCCCAGGGTTTCCGTCTTGTTCACCATGTAGCTGCTGTCCAGGGTGCCGAAGCCGAAGCGGCCCGTGTGCGACAGGGTCCACTGGTCGCGCTTGTATTTCTGCTCGGGGCCGTAGCCGCCCTGCACCGATTGGGTGCCGAGCTGGCCGCGCGAATTGTCATAGGTCTGGCGCCCCGCGTCGGCGTCGAGGATGACGGTATGAAAGCGGTTCGGCGTGAAGGCCAGGCGCGCGCCAAAGTTTTCAATGTCCGAGCGCACGGGGTTGGCGCCCATATTGGTGGGCACTTCAGCGCCGGCCGCGTTGGTGTAGTTGACGCTGGCCGCATCGCGGCGCTGCTTGCTGCCGCGCAGGGACAGGCCCAGCAGGTCGGTGGCGATGGGGCCGCTCAAGTAGAAGCGACCGGCCTTGACGTCGCCGAAGTCCGATTCTTCCTGCACGGTGTAGTCGGCCGAGACGGAACCCATCCACTCTTTGCCCACCTTGCGCGTGATGATGTTGATCACGCCGCCCATGGCGTCCGAGCCGTACAGGGTCGACATGGGGCCGCGGATGATCTCGATGCGCTCGATGGCTGCCAGCGGCGGCATGAAGCTCGTTTGCGTGCCGCCGAAACCGTTCGGCGTGACGTTGCCGGCCGCATTCTGGCGGCGGCCGTCGATCAGCACCAGGGTATAGTCGCTGGGCATGCCGCGGATGCTGATGTTCATGCCGCCCGTCTTGTCGGCGGCCGCGCCCACGTCGATGCCTTCCACGCTTTCCAGCGCCTGCGTCAGGTTGCCGAAGCGTTCCTTCGACAGTTCTTCACGCGTCAGCACGGTAATCGAGGCTGGCGCCTGCTTGATATCCTGTTCGAAACCGGAGGCGGACACCACCACTTCAGGCATGCTGGTGGTCGTTGCGACCTGCGCGTGGGCAGGCAGGCAGGACAGCGCGGCCAGGGCCAGGGCCAGGGTAGTGGGGCGCGGCAGGTGCGCGCGGCGGGTGCTGTTGGACATGCAAACTCCTGATGGTGGATGGCTTATTGTTAGGTTATTGATGGGTAGCGCTATCGAGTAATGGGAATCATTAGCAAAATAAGAATCATTTACAATTGCGGCCCTGACTTCCCATAAATTATTTCGCTCCGGATCTTGCGCAGAAGTTCTTAAGAGATTCTTAACAAGCCCGCGGCATCATGCAAACTCTTTCCCAAGGTCATATCCCATGTATCCAGCCGCCACCGAAACCGGCCTGAAAGCGCTCGCCAGCCAGGCGCCGGCATGAGCGGGCTTCGCCTGCGCAGCTGGTCGCTGCGGCGCACCCTGCTGGCCGTGTTGCTGGGCCTGACCCTGGTCCTGTGGGTGGGCAGCGCCGCCATCGTCTACGTGGAAGCGCGCCGCGAAAGCCAGGAACTGTTCGACCAGTCGCTGACCGAGACGGGGCACTTGCTGCTGTCGCTGGTGGAAAAGGATGTGCGCGAACACGGCTTGACGGGACCGATCGACCTGCCGCTGCGCGGCCAGCCGAATCCCCACCATTATTTGCTGTTCAAGGTGCGCGACGCGCAGCAGCGCGTGTTGTACCGCAATGACGCGGCCAGCGATATCGCGCTGTCGCGCAGCGCGCCCGATGGCTTGTCGTGGACGACGATCGCGGGCCAGCGCTGGCGATTGTTTTCGCTGTGGGACCGGCAGCGCAGCCTGCAGCTGCTGGTGGCCGAGCCGACCAGCCACCGCGACGACATCAGCCGCGGCTTCTTTTACCGCATCGCGCTGTTCGGCCTGCTGCTGGTGGCGCTGGCCACCATCGCCATCTGGTGGAGCATCCACCGCGTGTTCCGCGTGCTGCAGGTGTCGGCCGATGAAGTGTCGGCGCGCACGCCGCATGAGCTGGCCGACGTGAACCTGAGCGGCGCGCCCGCCGAGCTGCATCCGCTGCTGCTGGAAATCAACCGCCTGTTCGGCAGGGTGCGGCACAGCCGTGACAACGAACAGCGCTTCACTGCCGATGCGGCGCACGAATTGCGCACGCCGCTGGCCGCCATCAAGACCAATCTGCAAGTGCTGCAGCGGGCCCGCAGCGCGCAGGAACGCGAGGAATTCATCGCCGCGCTGGGCGCCAGCGTGGAGCGCGCCACGCGCCTGGTCAACCAGCTGCTGGCGCTGGCCCGGCTCGACCCGCAG
>NZ_NRDQ01000214.1 GCF_002878455.1 Janthinobacterium sp. AD80 | reverse complement strand
CGCGGTGCGAGCGCAGGAAGAATCAGGCTTGCGCCGTGCCGCGGGGCTGCCGCAGGGCGCGGCGGGCGGCTGGCATGTCGATACAAACTCGCTACAAATTTCCCGCCCGGCGCCTTGACTCCGGCGGGCACGCCGCTTCCTGGACGGGAAACGGACATACATCTTTACCTGGCTTTACACACCGGACCTGTAGCCGCGCCTGGCGCCGCCTTACAGCGTGATGCCAAGGATGACATCCTGGTAATCGGTGCGGCCCACGCGGAAGGTGCGCCGGCCCAGCTGCGCAAAGCCGCAGCGCGTGTAGAACGCCAGCGCATCGTGGTTTTCCGCGTACACGCCCAGCAGCACCCGCCCTGCCCCGGCGGCGCGCGCCTGGTCGATGGCAGCCTGCATCAGGCGCTGGCCCACGCGCTGACCCTGGAAGCGGTGCAGCAGATAGATGCGCTTGATTTCCAGGTCGTCCTGCCGCGGGTCGGCTACCGGCAGGCTGGCGGGACTGAGCGCCAGGTAGCCCACGGGTGCGCCGCCGGGCGTGGCCTCGGCCAGCCACAAACGCATGGCGGGCAGCGACAGCCAGTCGCGGTACAGTTCCACGTTGTGCTGGCGCTGGCAGTGGGCGATGACGTCGGCGCCATCGAGGATGCCGGCGAAGGCTTCCAGAAAAGTGGCTTGGCCCACCAGCGCCAGCGCTGCTTCGTCGCCCTTCACGCAGGGCCGGATGGCGATCGGATTGTCCGTGTCTGCATTCATATCGCTTGCCATATTGCGCTCCTCAAGGAAATCAAGCCGGGCGAAGCCGGCTTGAGGGTCATATCATGATGTGCTGCCCTAACTTACTTTCCTCCCAATGGCACCTCGCACAGGCAGTGCGTGAGCGCCATGAACGGTTTGTGTTCGCGCGTGATGCCTGACAGCCAGGAGAGATCCTGCGCCATGCCCAGCGCCGCGTCGGCCGGCAGGCCCGTGCTGGCCAGGCCCAGTTTCACGTGCTCGCCCAGTCCCAGCGAGGCCATGGCCTTGGAGCCGAACATGCCGATCAAACGGTCGACGTTCGAGGTTTCCTGTTCCATGTAGGTGACGCGGTAGTCGGCGCCCAGCTTGGCGCGCTTGGCGGCGGAGGCCAGCGCGTCGCCATAGCTGCCGATGCGGTCGACCAGGTTGCGCTCTTTCGCCTGCAAGCCTGTCCACACGCGGCCCTGCGCCACTTCATTGATCTTTTCCGGCGTCGTCTTGCGCGCCTTGGCGGCCAGGTTCAGGAAGTCGCCATACACGTGGTTGATCGAGCCCTGGATCACTTGCGCGAAGCGCGGGTCGAGCGGACGCAATGGATTGCCCGCGTCGGCCAGCCAGGTGGTCGGCGAGCCGGCCGTATGGATGCCCAGCTTTTCCACCACCTTGTCGGCCGTCGGCAGAATCGCGAACACGCCGATGGAACCGGTGATGGTGGCCGCGTCGGCGATCACTTCATCGGCCGAGGTGCTGATCCAGTAGCCGCCCGAAGCGGCCACGTTGCCCATCGAGACGACCACCGGCTTGCCGGCGGCGCGCGTCAGTTCCAGTTCGCGGCGGATCAGCTCCGAGCCGAAGGCGCTGCCGCCCGGCGAATCGACGCGCAGCACGACGGCCTTGATCGACTTGTCTTCGCGCGCCTGGCGGATCAGGCGCGAGGTGGACAGGCCGCCGATGGCGCCCGGTGGCGCCACGCCGTCGCCGATTTCGCCCGAGGCGATGACCACGCCGACGGCGTCGCCGATGTGTACGGGGCGCAGGCGCGCCAGGTAGTCGGTGTAGTTAACCTGGCGGAAGTTCGTGCCTTCCGGGTTTTTCGCGCCGCGCGCCATCATGAACTGGCGCAGTTCGTCGCGCGTTTTCAGGCCATCGACCAGCTTGCCATTGAGCGACAGCTTGGCGATGTCGCCGCCGGCCTCCGTCATCATGGCAGGCAGGTTGTCGATCGTTTGCATGATGGCGCCGGCCGGCAGCTTGCGCGATTTTTCCACGTCGGTGGTGTAGGTCGTCCACAGGCCGCTATTCAGGTAGCGGTCCGCCTCGGCCGCCGCTTCGGACGGGCCATTGGCGATGTAGGGCTCGGCCGCGCTTTTATACGTGCCCACTTTCAGCAGGTTGACCGTCACGCCCACCTTGTCGAGCGCATCGCGGTAGTAATTGCGGTAGCGTCCAAAGCCTTCCAGCATGACGCCGCCCATCGGGTGCAGGAATACCTCGTCCGCCTTGGCGGCCACCAGGTACTGGCGCTGGTTGTAGCTCGAACCCCAGGCCGTCACCTTCTTGCCGGTGGCGCGAAAGCGCTCGACGCCGGCCGCCACTTCGCGCAGCGAGGCCAGGCCGCCGCCCTGCAATTCATCGAGCAGGATGACCATGGAACCGATGTTCTGGTCCTTGGCTGCCGTGTCGAGCACCGCCAGCACGTCGCGCAGCTGCACGCTTTTCTTGACTTCGCCGCTGACATTGGCCAGCACCGCCTCGCGCACGCCGCCCGGGGTTTCTTCCACCAGCGGGCCTTGCAGGTCCAGCACCAGGGTGGTCTTTTCGCCCAGCGGCTTGACGCCGCCGCCGAAGATGGCGATCAGGATGGCGATGACGATCAGCAGGAAAATCAGGTTGAAGACGGCACGGCGGGTGGCGTCCAGCGCGCGCCAGAATGCGCCAAAGCCGCGACGCAGCGGCGGGAAGGGGTTGAGTGACATCGATGCTCCGTGAGGTTGTGTACCTAAAGGAAACCAATATAACTGAAAAATCGCCCGGCTCGTCTTATTTTGACAACTGTACTTCGCCTTTGGCATGCACCGGCACCGGCGTGGAAATGAGGAACAGGCCAGCCAGCACCAGGGCGCCATTCAGGATCAGCAATTCCAGGCCGATGCGGTAGTGTTCAAACAGCAGCGCCTGCTCCTGCTCGACCAGCGCGCACAGCAGCGGTCCCGCCACGGCCACCAGCGGCACCCAGCGGTCGCGCACGCCACGGCGGCACAGCAGGCCAAAGGCAAACAGGCCCAGCAGCGGGCCATAGGTATAGCTGGCCAGTTTCAAAATCACGCCGATCATGCTGGGATCGTCAAGCCATTTGAAGGCCATGATGAGAACCAGGAACAGCGCCGCAAAACCCAGGTGCACGCGGCGGCGCCAGCGCATCTGCTGCGCCGCGGTCAAATCCTGCCGGCGCTGCACGCCGAGGATGTCGATGCAGAAAGTGGAGGTGAGCGCCGTCAGCGCCCCGTCCACGCTGGGAAACAGGGCGGAAATGAGGGCGATGAAAAAGATCAGCTGTACCACGGCCGGGAAATGCCCGAGCACGATGGCGGGGAACAGTTTATCCCCTGTCGCTGTCACGCCGGCCAGCGGCGCGTACAGGTGCAGCAGGCCGCCCAGGAACAGGAACAGCAGCAGCACGGAGGTAAGCACCACGGTCAGGCTGAGCATGTTCTTTTGCGAGTCGCGCAAGGTGCGCACGGAGATATTCTTCTGCATCATCTCCTGGTCCATGCCCGTCATGGCGATGGTGATGAACATGCCGGCAAGAATGTGTTTCCATACATAGGCGGGGCTGTCCGGATCGGTGTTGAAGATGCGCGTGAGGCCTTGCGCGCGCATGCGCTCGAGGCTGTCGATGAGCGACACATCCATTTCGCGCAATAAGAATACGCTGCAGATGACCAGGCCCGCCAGCATGCACGCCGTTTGCAGGGTATCGGTCCAGACGATGGTTTTCACGCCGCCCTCATACGTGTACAGCAGGATCAGCAGCAGCACGACGCAGGCAGTCAGCCAGAACGGCACGCCCAGGCTGTCGAGGATGGTCGCTTGCAGGATATTGACCACCAGATACAGCCGCGCCGTCGCGCCCAGCAGGCGCGAGAGGATGAAAAACGCCGCCCCGCTCTGGTAGGCGCGCCGGCCCAGGCGCAGTTCCAGGTAGCGGTAAATCGAGGTCAGCTGCAGCCGGTAGTACAGCGGCAGCAGGATGAAGGTGATGGCCAGGTAGCCGAGCACGTAGCCGATCATCAGCTGGATGTAGCCGAAGCCGTTGTTCCCCACGGCGCCGGGCACGCTGATGAACGTCACGCCGGTGAGCGTCGTGCCGACCATGCCGAAGGCCACCAGCATCCAGTTGCTGTCCCTGTTGCCGATGAAAAAGCTGTCGTTGGTGGCATGGCGCGAGGTGCGCCACGCCACGCCCAGCAGGATCAGGAAATACGCGAGGACGACGGCAAACAGGCTGAGGGGGGACATGGGCGCTGCGCTGGCGGCAAAGGTGAACAGGGGCAGAAATATACAGCAAAGCCCCTGTTCATGCCGGCGTCAGCAGCCGGTCGGTTTGACTTTCTCCACTTCCAGGCCGAACCACGGGCGCAGACGCGTGCCGATGACATTGCCGAGGAAAGCGCAGACCAGCCACAGCCAGCCATGCAGGCTGCCCGAGATGATACCGCTGAAGTAGGCGCCGATATTGCAGCCGTACGCCAGGCGCGCGCCGTAGCCGAGCAGCAAGCCGCCGACGATGGCGGCGATCAGCGAACGGCGCGGGATGCGCCACACAGGCGCGTAGCGACCGGCCAGCGCCGCCGCCAGCATGGCGCCCAGCACGATGCCGATATCCATCACGGACGTCTTGTCTTGCGTGATCGGCGCGGCCAGCGCAGCTGCGTTGGCCTTGGTCGACCAGTAGGCCCAGCTGGCCGTATCGATGCCGATCACGGACGCGGCTTTCGCGCCCCACAGGGCAAACGCGGACGTCACGCCCCACGGACGGCCCGACAATGCAAGCGTGGCGAAGTTCAGCACGACGAGCGCGATGGCGCCCGCCACCAGCGGCCACGGACCATGCAGCCATGGCGACGCGTGCGCCGGGCGCAATGCCGGAGCGATGAGCTTGCCATGGCGGCGCTTTTCCACCAGCACCGTGATGCCGGCGATCAGCGCAAAGACGATCCAGTTCAGCGCCAGCGCGGGCGCCAGGCCCAGGGTCGTGACGAGGGAAACGGGTTTGAGCTGCGGCAGCGCCGTCCAGAACGGCATGTGCGCCGTGCCGATCACAGAGCCGATGATAAAGGCGACCAGGGTGATGATCATGCGCGTGCTGCCCCCGCCGACTGTATACAAGGTGCCGGAGGCGCAGCCGCCGCCCAGCTGCATGCCGATGCCGAAGATGAAGGCGCCGACGATGACGGAGGTGCCGGCGGGCGACACCAGTCCCGCGACGGGCGTGCCGAACAGGCTGCCGGCCGACAGCGCGGGGAAGAACAGCGCCACGCCCACGGCCAGCATCAGCATTTGCGCACGCAAGCCGTCGCCGCGCCCGTCGGCGATGAAGACGCGCCAGGCGGACGTGAAGCCGAAGGCCGCGTGGTACAGGGTAATGCCCAGCAAGGCGCCCACCACGTACAGCGCGGCCTGGTTGATGCCGACGGTTTGCGCCAGATACCAGGCGCCCAGCAGGATCAGCACCAGCGCCACGCCCAGCGGTTTCGGATTGATCTCGGTGCGCAGGCGCACGGGTGAAGTTGCTGTATCGGACATGGGGAATGGGAGGTAGAGGAAAAGTAAACGCCATTCTCGCCCGTTTTGGTGTTTTCTGCCAGCAAGTTACTTGCAGACGGGGCCGGCCGGGACGCTAGGCCCCGGCCAGCCCACACGCTGCCTTAATGCCCCACCGCGTGAATCGACTTCTCGCCGCCGCTGCGCACGGGGATGGGATTCAAGCGGTCCATCCGGCCGCTCAGGGCCGTCAAGCCGAACGCGCCCAGCACCACCAGCGCGCCGATCCAGCCCGTATGCACGAGGCCCAGGTGTTCGACGATGAGGCCGCCGCCCCAGGCGCCACCGGCGATGCCCAGGTTAAACGCGGCGATGTTCAGTCCCGAGGCCACGTCGACGGCGCGGGGCGTGAAGTGTTCCGCCTGCTGCACCACATACACTTGCAGACCGGCCACGTTGCCGAAGGCGACGGCGCCCCACAGCAGCACGGTGATGACCACCAGCACGGGATGCGGCGCCGTAAAGGTCAACAGCAGCAAAACAGACGCCAGCAGCAGGAAGATCAGTTTCAGGGCGCTGACCGGGCCTTTCTTGTCGGCCAGCTTGCCGCCCCAGATATTGCCGAACGCCACAGACACGCCATACACCAGCATCACCACGCCCACGGCGCCGGCGCTGAAGCCCGACACTTGCTGCAAAATCGGTGCCAAGTAGGTAAAGGCGATGAAGGAGCCGCCATAGCCGACGGCCGTCATCGCATACACCAGCAGCAGGCGCGGCTGGGCCAGCACCTGCACTTGCTGCAGCAGGGAAGCAGGCTTACTGTGGGCGATGTTCGCTGGCACGTACAGCAGGCTGCCGACAAAGGCCACCAGGCCCAGCGCCGAGACGGCCAGGAATGTTTCGCGCCAGCCGAAATGCTGGCCGATGAAGGTGCCCAGCGGCACGCCCGTCACGAGCGCCACGGTCAGGCCCGTAAACATGATGGCGATCGCGCTGGCCGCCCTGTCTTTCGGCACCAGCGACGTGGCGATGGTCGAGCCGATCGAGAAGAACACGCCATGCGCCAGCCCCGTCAGGATGCGGGCGACGACCAGGGTTTCATAGCCTGGCGACTTCCATGCAAGCAAGTTACCCAGGGTGAACAAGACCATCAGCGACAGCAGCAAGGTCTTGCGCGGGATCTTGCCCGTCAGGGCAGTCAGTACGGGCGCGCCGACGGCCACGCCCAGCGCGTACAGGCTGACCAGCAGGCCGGCCGACGGCAGGTTCACGCCCAGGTCGGCGGCGATGGTGGGCAAGAGCCCGACGATGACAAACTCGGTGGTTCCGATGGCAAATGCGCTGAGGGTCAGCGCGAGCAAGGCAATGGGCATGAAAGACTCCGATCAATGATGTTGGCATGCAGTATCGGGGTTTTCTTTGTGCCGAAAAATACCTGATCGGGCAGAAGATAATTGCGCCCAAATCAACAATAAGGGGATCTGCTACACTGGCCGCATCAACACGGGGGCATCACCATGAATTCAGACAAACTGGCGCTGCTGCTGACGCGCGAAATGCCATATGGGAAATACCAGGGACGCTTGCTGGCCGACTTGCCCGGCCATTACCTGGGCTGGTTCGCGCGCGAGGGTTTCCCCTCGGGCGAACTGGGCAGCCTGATCGCACTGATGTACGAGCTCGATCACAACGATTTGCGCGGCCTGCTGGACCCGCTGCGCACGCACAAGTCGCCATGGCGACCGGGCGAATAAGGCCAGGTCAAGGACGCCTTAACACTCGCGCACTTTCCTGGCCAGCATGGCGCTGAACTCGCCGTTTTCCACCAGCGCTTGCAGCTCGCTGGCGCCACCGATCAGCACGCCATTGACAAAAATCATGGGGAACGTGGGCCAGCCGGACCACATCTTGAGCGCATTGCGGCGGTGCCACTGGTTCAGGTAGCTGCCGTACTGCAGATACTTGTATGGCGTGCCCAGCACGTCAAGGATTTTGCGGGCCCTGCGGGGAAACGGATTGAGCGCCATGCCGACGACGACCACCTGGTGCGCCGCGATGGCGGCCTGCACCTCGCGCACGATGTCCTTGTGCTTGCTGCCGATCAAAGGGCGGGCGGCGGGATGGATCTGGCTGTCGTCGAGAATGGCGCGGGTCATGAAAGTCCTGTCGTGGTGATGCGTGGGCACCTGGGTGCGGATGGCGCATTGTGCCATGCCCGCCCAGCTGGCGCGCAATCAACGCAGGCAAAGCACGACAGCCGGCGGGCGCCATGCTAAAGTTGCCAGGTTATCACTCCCCCAACGACCGCATGCCTGCCCTGAGTTCCCGCCTCCAGTACCTGCGCAATGCCGAAGCCCTCTGCTGCCTGGCTTTGCCGCTGGCGCTCTGCTTGCACTGGCACAAGTCCGCTGCCGCCGTTGCCTGGGAGCTGCGCGCTCCGGCCCTTGCCCTTGTCTGCTATTTGCTGCTGCAAGGCGTGCTGTACTGGCACCTGAAGCTGGGCTCGGTCGTGCGGCGCCAGCCCTTGCCCGCGTATTTCCAGCCCCTGTTCCGCGTGCTGAAAACCACGAACCTGTTCTGCATCGCCGCCGTGGCCGCCTTTGTCGCCTTTTTCGCCGCGCGCAGCAGCGCTGGCACGCCGCTGGCGGACCTGGCGTGGTCGTATGGCTTGCTGGCGTTCGCCGTGCTCGAACATATCAACTACTACCATTACCAGCTGATGTACGACACGCGCGCCGCCCTCGCCAGTCTGCGCCGCAACGGCCGCCTGCGCAAGGCGGCGCTGGGACTGGACCTGCGGCGGCAGGTCGGCGCCTAGGCGCGCCGCGCCTGCGTGCAAGGCGGCGCTGCATCGCCTGCCACGCTCCAGCCCAGCATGGCGACGGCCTGTCCCGCCTCGACCCTGGCGACTTGCCGCACGATCTCCGGCAGCATGGCCTTGATGCGCTGCGCCTCGCTGGCGGGCAAGGCCGCACTGGCAATACCTTCAAGCATGTCCAGCACAGTGACATCGATGCGGTAGCGGCGCGCGGCAGCGCAGCGGCGCGCACCTCCGGCCGCCTCCACGCTGGCGTCGATGGCCTGCACGAAACGCCGCGCCGCCTGCGCCGTTTCCAGCAGCGGCCCGCCCCGCGCGCGCAGCTGCTGCAGCTCAGTCATCAGTTGCCAGGCCAGCGGCTGGACGCCATGGCACACGGGCGGCCTACGGG
>NZ_NRDQ01000213.1 GCF_002878455.1 Janthinobacterium sp. AD80 | reverse complement strand
CCACCGCCTGCTGCTCGATGCCGGCCGCCGCCTGCAGGGCCGCGCGCCCCTGCGCACGCCCGAACATGGCGAGCTGCTGGCGATGGATGCCTGGTTTGCCGGTTTTTCCAGCGCCATGACAGACCTGGCGGCGCAGCTGGCAGCCTTGCCGCACGTGCGCGTCTTCAATGCGCCGCCCGACATTACCTGCATGACGGACAAGCTGGCCTGCCAGCGCCACCTGGCCGCGCGCGGCGTGCCCGTGCCCCGGCTGCTGGGCCCCGTGCACGGCTACGCGCACCTGCAGGAACTGCTGCGCGGGCATGCGCTGGACCGCGTCTATTTAAAACCGCGCTATGGCTCGTCGGCCTCCGGCGTGGTCGCCTACCGCAGGAACAAGACGGGGCGCCAGCAAGCCACCACCTCGGCCAGCTTGTTGTGCGCGAACGGGGAAACGCGCCTGCTGAACAGCAAGCGCCTGTCGCGCTATGAAAACGAGCACGACATCGCCGCCCTTGTCGACACGCTGGCCGCGCAACATCTATATGCGGAAGCCTGGCTGAACAAGCCGCGCTGCGGCGACAGCCATTACGACCTGCGCGTCGTCACGCTAGGCGGCCGGCCTGCCCACCGCGTGGCGCGCATCGGCGACCAGATGATGACCAATCTGCACCTCGATAACCGGCGCGGCGACGCGGGCGGCCTGCTGAGCGAGGCCGACATGTTGGCCCTGGAAGCCACCGCCACCCTGGCGGCGCGCGCCTTTCCCAGCAGCCACGTGACCGGCCTTGACCTCGTCGTACGCCATGGCCAGGCCCGCGTGCTGGAAGCGAACGCCTTCGGCGACCTGCTGCCTGGCCTGTTGTGGCAAGGCGCGGACACCTACGCGGCGCAACTGGCCCAACCGCCCCACTTCACGCATCATGCCTAAAGAAACACCCAAAATCCCCGACATGCACGCCATCGTGGGCAGCCACGACATCGTCTTCATCACCCTCGACACCCTGCGCTACGACGTGGCGCAAGCCCTGTACCAAGCGGGCGAACTGCCCGTGCTGGGGCGCTTGCTGCCGCCGGGCGGCTGGGAATGCCGGCATAGCCCCGCCACGTTCACCTATGCGGCGCACCAGGCGTTTTTTGCCGGCTTCCTGCCCACGCCCGCCGCGCCAGGACGCCATGCGCGCCTGTTCGCATCCGCCTTCGCGGGCAGCGAAACGACGTCACCGCACACCTTCACGTTCGAGCAGGCAGACCTTCCCGCCGCGCTGGCCGCGCGCGGCTACCGCACCATCTGCATCGGCGGCGTGGGCTTTTTCAACAAGCAGACTGCCCTGGGCACGGTGCTGCCGTCGCTGTTCCAGGAAAGCCACTGGAGCGCAGCCATGGGCGTGGCCAGCCGCCACTCGACGCAAAAGCAGGTGGCGCTGGCCGTGGCCCGCCTGGCCGAAGGCGAGCAGCGCACCTTTTTGTTCATCAACGTGGCCGCCCTGCATGCGCCGAACCGCGCCTACCTGCCCGGCTGCCGCAGCGACAGCCTGGACAGCCATGCGGCCGCCCTGCGCTACGTGGATGGCGCGCTGGCGCCCTTGTTCGCCGCCTGCGCGGCGCGCGCACCCACCTTTGCCATCGTCTGTTCGGACCACGGCAGCGCGTACGGCGAAGACGGCTACCGCGGCCACCGGGTGGCGCATGACAGCGTGTGGCAGGTGCCGTACGCGCACTTCTTCCTCACGCCACAAACCATTTCCCAGGAGTCCCCATCGTGAACCCTTCCGAACAGCCGGGCACCCTGGCGCAGCGCATGCGCCACACGCCCTACCAGGCGTATTCGTACTCCTATCCGCACAAGGCGGCCTACCGCGCCTTGCCGCAAGCGACACCATTGGCGCCATTGTGGGCGCAGCAGGACCGCTCCGCCCTCTTCGCCTACATCCACATCCCGTTTTGCGAGATGCGCTGCGGCTTTTGCAACCTGTTCGCCATGGCCCGTCCCAGTGCCGACATGGTCGAGCGCTACGTGCAGCAGGTGCTGGTGCAGATGCGCGCAATGGACGGCGCCCTCGGTGAGCGGCGCTTTGCCCGTTTCGCGCTGGGCGGCGGCACGCCCACCTATCTGTCGCCCGCGCAGCTCGACACCTTGCTGTGCGGCGCGCGCGACATCCTCGGCATCGATTTGCAGCAAACGCCGGCCGGCATCGAAGCCTCGCCGGAAACCATCACGGCCGAGCGGCTTGCCGTGTGCCGCGCGCATGGCATCGACCGGGTCAGCCTGGGCATCCAGAGCTTCGCCGCCGGCGAGATGCGCGCCCTGGCCCGCCCGCAGCAAAACGCCACCGTGCATCACGCCATCGGCCTGATACGCGCGGCCGGCTTTCCCACCCTGAATCTGGACCTGATCTACGGTATCGCCGGGCAAACCGTAGCCAGCCTGCTCGCCTCCATCGACAGCGCGCTGGCGTTTACGCCCGAGGAAATCTACCTGTACCCGCTGTATGTGCGCGAGCAAACAGGGCTTGGAAAAGTGGCGCGGCGCCAGGGCGCCGAAACACTCAACCCCATCATGTTGGCCCGTGACGGCGACAGCCGCCTGGCGCTGTACGCGGCCGCGCGCGACCATTTGCGCGCCCACGGCTACGAGCAGGTCTCGATGCGCATGTTCCGCGCGCCCCATGCACCGGAGCAGAACGGCCCATCGTACTGCTGCCAGAACGACGGCATGGTGGGCCTGGGCGCGGGCGCCCGTTCCTACACCTCGCGGCTGCACTATTCAAGCGAATACGCGGTGGCGCGCACGGAAACCATCGGCATCATCGACAACTACCTGGCACTGGACGAGGCGCGCTTCGCGCAGGCCGAACATGGCCATGTGCTGGACGGGGAAGAACAGCGCCGCCGCTACGTGATCCAGTCGCTGCTGACGCAGCCGGGCCTGGACCGCGACGCCTACGCGGCGCGCTTCGGCACGCGCTGCGAGCTTGACCTGCCGCAGCTGGCCGAACTGCACGCCCTGGAACTGGTGGAAGAAGTAGGACCATTGCTGCGCCTGAACGACCATGGCTACAGCTATGCCGACACCATCGGCCCGTGGCTGGCCTCGGACAAGGTGCGCGCGCTGATGGCCGAAGCCGGCCAGGCGTGCTGACAGCGCCGCCGGGCTTCGCGCAAGCGGGGACGCTGTCGCTGCTGTACCGGGGCACCCTGGCCAGCTGCAACTACGCCTGCGGCTACTGTCCCTTCGCCAAGAAGCGCGACAGCCGCGCCGCGCTGGCCCGCGACGCGCGCGAAGTGGCGCGTCTTGCCAACTGGGTGGCGGCACAAAAGCGGGACATCAGCGTACTATTCACGCCCTGGGGCGAAGCGCTGGTACGGCGCCACTACCGCACGGCCATGCAAGCCTTGGCCGCCTTGCCGCATGTGCGCCAGGTGGCGCTGCAAACGAATCTGTCCGGCCCCCTCGGCTGGCTGGATGGCATGCCGGGACGGGAAAAGATTGGCCTGTGGTGCACCTACCACCCCGGCCAGACGACACTGGCGCGCTTTCTCGAACGCTGCGCGCGCCTTGACGCCATGGGCGTGCGCTATTCCGTCGGCGTGGTCGCGATGCGCGAGCACCTGGACGCCATCCGCGCCCTGCGCGCCGCCCTGCCCGTCCACGTCTACCTGTGGCTCAATGCCTATGATCGGCGCGGCCCCGGCTACTACAGCGAAGCTGACCTGGCCGAGCTGGACGCCATCGACCCGTGGTTCGCGCACAACCGCCGACCGTCCCCCTCGCGCGGCAAACCCTGCCTGGCGGGCGAACTGGCGCTGTCCGTCGATGGCGACGGCGAACTGGCGCGCTGCCACTTCGTGCCGCAGCGGCTGGGGAATCTGTACGCGGATGACCTGGCGGATGTGCTGCAGGAACGCTCCTGCCCGCGTTTCAAATGCGATTGCTATATCGGCTACGCGCAGCGCAAGGATCTGCCGTTCCAGGCGGAGTTTGGGGAGGGAGTGCTGGCGCGGATTGTGGACGCAGGCCGGCGTAGGTCGGATTAGCGGCGGCACGCCGCGTCATCTGACAACATTGCTGACGCCGGCACCGGCGTGTCGGATGACGCGCTGCGCGCTAATCCGGCCTAACGCTCCAGTGCTACCGGCCATGTTTAGGGCAGGCGTGCGGGCGAGAATACCCCCAGCCCCGGTCCTGGCTTAAAAGTGCTGCGACAGACGTAAAAAAGCGCGGGTCAACCTCACCCGCGCTTTTCGATGTGCAACGGTTACAAGATTACTGCGCCGCCACCTTGGCCGGTTCCGCCGGTGCGGCTGGCGTCATCTTCAAGGAACGGCTGAGGAAACCCCAGCGGTCCGCCACTTCTTCGATCTGCTTGGCCGTCGGCTTGCCGGCGCCATGGCCTGCCTTGCTGTCGATGCGGATCAGCACGGGTGCGGCGCCGCCTTGCGCTGCCTGGGCGGCCGCGGCGAACTTGAAGCTGTGGGCCGGCACGACGCGGTCGTCATGGTCGGCCGTGGTGATCATGGTCGCCGGATAGCAGCCGCCCGCCTTCAGGTTGTGCAGCGGCGAGTATTTCACCAGCGCCTTGAACTGCTCGGCATCATCGGACGAACCATAGTCAGGCACCCAGCCCCAGCCCACGGTGAACTTGTGGAAGCGCAGCATGTCGAGCACGCCCACTTGCGGGATGGCCGCGGCGAACAGGTCCGGACGCTGCGTCATGGCCGCGCCCACCAGCAGGCCGCCATTGCTGCCGCCGCCGATCGACAGTTTCGCCGGCGACGTCACCTTGTTGGCCACCAGCCATTCGGCCGCGCCGATGAAGTCGTCAAACACGTTTTGCTTGTTCAGCTTGGTACCTGCCTGGTGCCAGGCTTCGCCGTATTCGCCGCCGCCGCGCAGGTTGGCCATCACGTAGACGCCGCCCATTTCCACCCAGGCAAGATTCGCCACGGAGAAGCTAGGCGTGAGCGAAATGTTGAAGCCGCCATAGCCGTACAGGTAGGTCGGATTGGAACCGTCGAGCTTCATGCCTTTTTTCGAGACGATGAACATCGGCACCTTGGTGCCGTCGCGGCTGGTGAAGAATTGCTGGCGCGTTTCAAAGGCGTTCGGGTCGAAATCAACCTTCGGCTGGCGGTACACCGTGCTCTTGCCCGACTTCATGTCGTAGCGGTAGATCGTCGCCGGGGTGGTAAAACTGGTGAACGAATAGAACGTTTCCGAATCGCCACGCTTGCCCGCAAAACCACCGGCCGAACCGATGCCTGGCAAGGCCACTTCGCGCACCAGCTTGCCGTTCAGGTCGACGATCTTGATTTGCGTTTGCGCATCCTTGAGGTAGTCGAGCACCAGCTGATTGTTGATCAGGTTGACGGCGACCAGGGTTTCCTCGCTTTGCGGCACGACTTCTTTCCAGTCGGCAGGCGCAGGCTTGCGCGTATCGATGGCGATCACGCGCGACTTCGGCGCCTTGTTGTCGGTCTTGAAGAAGAAGACCGGGCCGTCATTGTCGATGAACGAATACGAGGCATCGAACGCTTCCAGCAAGCCCACCACCTTGGCGTTCTTCTGGCGCAAGTCCTTGTAGAAGACGCGGTTCTTGCGCTCCGTGCCCTGCGTGGCCGTGATGATCAGGTAATTGCCGTCGTCGCTGACGGTGCTGCCGCCAAATGCCCATTCCTTCTGGTCGGGACGGTCGAAGACCAGCACGTCATCGCTTTGCGGCGTGCCGATTTTGTGGAAATACAGCTTCTGGAAATAATTGATATCGGCCAGCTTGGTGGCTTCGTTCGGCGCGTCGTAGCGGCTGTAGAAGAAACCGCTGTTGTCCTTGGTCCACGAAGCGCCCGAGAACTTGGCCCACTTGATGTGGTCTGCCAGATCCTTGCCCGTGTCAATGTCGCGCACCTTCCACTCGTTCCAGTCGGAACCGGAAGCGGCCGTGGCGTACGCCAGGTATTTGCCGTTCGGGCTGATCGAGGTGCCGGCCAGCGCCACCGTGCCGTCCGACGACAGAGTGTTCGGGTCCAGCAGCAGGCGCGGCTCGTCCGTCAGCTTTTTCACCGTGTACAGCACGGCCTGGTTTTGCAAGCCGTCATTGCGGCTGTAGAAGTAACGGCCGCCCTGCTTGGTCGGCGTAGAGAAACGCTCATAGTTCCACAGCTTGGTCAGGCGCTGCTTGATCGCTTCGCGCTCGGGGATGGTGCCCAGGTACGATTGCGTCAGCTTGTTTTGCGCCGCGACCCACTCGCCCGTTTCCGCGCTGTTGGCATCTTCCAGCCAGCGGTACGGGTCGGCGATGGTGGTGCCGAAATAGCTGTCTTGCTGGTCGACTTTCTTGCTGACCGGATAGGTAACGGCGGCGCTGTCGCCAGCCGGGCAGGATTGTGCCATGGCATTGCCACCGAAAGCGGCCAGCAGGCTGAATATGAGGGTTGCACTACGTAATTGCATGGGTTGTTTGTCTCATTGTTGGATGTCGAGGAAAGCAGGCCGCTCAAGCAAGTACGGCAGCTGCCCATGGTGACTTTCGCCAAGGGAAATCATAGCGCGGATTGTCACTTTTAATGCACAGTTATCACCGGAATTTGCCATCTTTTATTTGGACAATTTCCATGTATTGCCATGATTAATCGCGTTTTCGACGTGGATCGGCAAACGCGATGTCTTTGGCCACCTGGCAAGAAACATTGTCAAAATCAAATACATTTCATCAAGCTGTCATAAATCTTCTTTACTATCGGCAACATGTTCATGGCCCGCCCAGCGGCCGTGCCGACCGCCGCCCATGCCCGCCTATGCACACTCTCGCCCTCCCAACCACCGCGTCCGCGCGTGACGCCGCGACGCCATCGAATGTGGCCTACCTGAAGACGCCGCGTGCCGGCGCCATGAGCATCGAAGGGACGGACGCCTTGCACGACATCCTGGCCGGCCGCAAGCTGAGCGCCCTGTTCCAGCCCATCATCCAGATGCAAAGCGGCGATATCATCGGCTACGAAGGCTTGATACGGGGACCGTCCGACAGCCCCCTGCATGCGCCCATGAATCTGTTCAAGGTGGCGCGCGCGAATGGCCTGACCCTGGAAGTGGAACACCTGTGCCGGCAGGTGGTGCTCGAACGCTTTGCCGAATTGCAGCTGCCAGGCAAGCTGTTTCTCAACGTCAGCCCGGAATGCCTGTTGCTGCGCAATGCGCGCCATGGCGAAACCCTGGAATACATCGAGCATATCGGCATCAATCCGGACCGCGTCATCATCGAGCTGACGGAAAACCAGCCCACCTATGACTATGAACTGATGCGCGAGGCCGTACTGCACTACCGCAACATGGGTTTCCAGATCGCCATCGACGACCTGGGCGAAGGGTTTTCCAGCCTGCGGCTATGGTCGGAGCTGCGCCCCGAATACGTCAAGATCGACATGCATTTTATTCAGGGCATCAATAATGACCCCGTGAAACTGCAGTTCGTGCGCTCGATCCAGGAAATCGCGGAAAAGTCCGGCACCCTGGTGATCGCCGAAGGCATCGAGGCGCAGACGGAATTGCTGGTCTTGCGCGACCTGGGCGTGGCGTTTGGCCAGGGCTATCACCTGGGCCGTCCCAACATGGTGCCGGCGCGCGCCTTGCCCGCCGAAGTGATGCAGGCGCTGGGGCGCCATGGCGTGGCCGTGTATCCGCAGCGCAGCAGCCTGGAAAAGAATGGCGCCAGCATCCGCAAGCTGCTGCACCGGGTGGCGGCCGTGTCGCCGGAAAAGAACAATAACGAGGTCTACGATATTTTCCTGAAGGAACCGAAGCTGATGATCATTCCCGTCGTCGACGACGGCGTGCCGCTGGGCCTGATCAGCCGCTTCGAGATGATCGACCACTTCGCCCGGCCTTATCAACGCGAACTGTATGGCAAGAAATCGTGCAGCCTGTTCATGGATGCCAATCCCCTGATCGCCGACCATGAAACGAGCTTGCAGGAACTCAGCTACACTATGGTGCAGTCTGACGCCCACCATTTGTTCAACGGCTTCATCATCACCGAGCACGGCCGCTACCTGGGCATGGGCACGGGCCACGACCTGATGCGCGAAATCACGCAGATGCAGATCAACGCGGCCCGCTATGCCAATCCGCTCACGCAGCTGCCCGGCAACGTGCCCATCAACGAACATATCGACCGCTTATTGCACAGCGGCAGCCGCTTCTGGGTCTGCTATTGCGACCTCGACCACTTCAAGCCCTTCAATGATGTGTACGGCTACCGCAAGGGCGACGACGTGATCCAGCTGACAGGCGAAATACTCAGCAGCCATTGCGACCCGAACCGCGACTTCATCGGCCATATCGGCGGCGACGATTTCATGATCCTGTTCCAGAGCGAAGACTGGGAAACGCGCTGCCAGGCCATGCTGGACGACTTCGCGGCCGCCATCCTTGCCTACTACAGCACGGGCGACTGCGAGCGGGGCGGCTATATCAGCGAAGACCGGCAAGGCAAGAAAGTATTCTATTCCCTGATCAGCCTGTCGCTGGGCGTCATCAAGGTGGAAGCGCACCAGTACTACACGCACCACCAGATCGCCACGCGGGCGGCGGAAGCGAAGAAACAGGCAAAGAAAATCCACGGCAACAGCCTGTTCCTGGATAGGCGCCAGGGCATGGGCCTGGCGCGCATGGATGCGTAGGCGGCCTGGTTTTTGCGCTGCATGCCGAGCGGCATGCAGTCTTGGCCGCGAGACGCCAGGCGCAATCGAGCGCCGGGTTCAGATGCGCACCAGCTCGCTGAAGGCATTGACGCCGCGCGCATCCGGCACGAGTGCCAGGCGGATGCAGGCGCCATCGCGCCGCGCCTGCACGCGGTAATTGCCCGCAGGTACATCGAGGAACAGGCCGCCGCACGCCGCGTCCGGCTCCAGCCCGCCGCCCGTCACGTCTTCCCCGGCACCGATGTAGATCCGGCCCGACACCACGGCCAGGTGCACGCTCGCGGCGGGCTCGGCAATTTCCGTATGCAGTTCCAGCGCATACGCGCCATCGCCGCCCACGTTGAAGAACGCCGCCTGGCCCGCATTCACGGCCGCCAGCTCGGCGCTGGGCATGCTCCACCAGTCGCAATCGTCATCGAGTTTGTGGCGCAGGACGGCCGGGTCGAACACGCACAGGGTGGCCGTGCCGGTGCTCACGGTGCAAGGGCGCCCGGCCAAGGTCGCGGCCGGCATCAATCCGTCGACGGTGCCGGCCCCAGCAGGGGCTGGGCCGCGACATATGCGGCGGCGGCATCGGTATCCCAAGGGAAATGGCCGTCGCGCGACGGCCAGACGATCTGGTACAAGGTAAAGTCATTGCCCTCGTAATACCAGCGTGCGTAGCCGACATAATCGCGGTACTGCGCTTGCGGCACGCGCACGAAGGCGCAAGCATGGCCCTTGAGCAAAAGGTCTGTCGTCTGCGTAAAATCGGCGATGCTGCCGCTGCGCGCGGCGTCGAGCGCCAGGTCGAGGATCTGCATGGCCGTGGCATACGGCAAGCCCATGATCAGGAACTCGGGCAGGCCGAAACTGTGATAGGCGCCAATGGTGAAGGCATAGCCGGGGCCTTCCTCGTCACCGCTGATCTGCACGCCATGCCAGCCATGCGTGGCGATGTCGTCTATGACTCTTTGCTCGGATGCATCCTCACCTGCCAGCCTTACCATACTCAACCTTTCAATGTGCCGAAAAATGGGCAGGCAAACAGGCCGGCAATCAAACCGGACTGTGACATGCCCAAGGGCAATTATCGCATGCAGGGCGCGCGCACGGCAGCGGCGCGTCAGTCGCGCGGCAAGGGCGCGG
>NZ_NRDQ01000212.1 GCF_002878455.1 Janthinobacterium sp. AD80 | reverse complement strand
TGGCGCTCTGCTGCGGCGCGGGCGCAGCCGCTGGCGGCGCGTGTTCCTGGGCCTGGGCCAGCGACACGACACACAACCATCCTGCACAGGCAATCCATGTACGCATGCATTTCTTTCATTGAGGAAAATAATTGGTCAGCGCCTGCATTATCGCAGATGCCCACGCAAGCCGCCGTGGACCGGCAGCGCGCACTCAATTGGTGCATACGCTTGCATATTTGGCAAACACGGCTTATATTGATAATGATTCTTATTCACAAAAGTGCAAGGATCAGGCAAGACCCAAAGCAATGCGCGCACTACTTTTCCACGCCCATCCGCGCCGGGCTTCATGGTGGAACTGCTATCCGAGCCAGATCCCGGGCCAGCGTCACGCCACCCTTCCAGCCACTGCGCCACTCGCCAGACGAGATAGGAAAACTCACGACTAAAATAGTCCAGGAAAATAATGCAATCGACTCCAGTACCATGCTCTTCCCGCCAGCCCGCCTTGCGTCCCCTGCCCCGTTTGCTACACAATTGCCTGCTCAGCCTGGCCACCGGCATCGCGTGTGCCGGCCTGTCGCTGCCGGCACTGGCAGCCGAAGGCGAGACCGATGCGGCCGAGAAGACCATGCCCGCCATCACCATCCTCGGCCAGTCGACGGCCAGCACGCAAGGCACGGGCTCCTACACGGCGGGCGAAGCGCGCAGCGCCACGCGCATGGATTTGTCGCTGCGCGAAACGCCGCAATCGGTCAGCATCATCACGCGCCAGCTGCTCGACGACCTGGGTGCCGTGCGCCTGGACCAGGCGCTGGCGCAAACGACAGGCATCCAGGTGGGCCAGAACGATACGGAACGCACGACGTTCTATGCGCGCGGCTTCGGCATCAACAACATCCAGATCGACGGCATGGCGCGCGGCGGCAATGCGCCACTGCAAGATACGATCCTGTATGACCGCATCGAAGTCATACGCGGCGCCACCGGTCTGATGGGCGGCAAGGGCGACCCGTCGGCCACCATCAACATGATACGCAAGCGGCCAACGAAAGCCTTCCAGGCCAGCGCCGGCCTCAGCATGGGCCGCTGGGATGACCAGCGCCTCGAGACGGACATTTCCGCGCCGCTGAACGCGGACGGCAGCGTGCGGGCGCGCGCGGCCCTGGCATGGCAAAAGCGCGATTCCTACCTGGACATGTATCACGAGCGCAAGACTGTCGGCATGGCCATCCTTGAAGCGGACTTGCGCCCCGGCACCCTGCTGACGGCCGGCGTCGACTTCCAGGACAACAAGCCCACGGGCGCCACCTGGGGCGCAGTGCCCTACTGGAATGCGGATGGCAGCCTGGCGAACTTGCCGCGCAACACCAGTTTCACGACCCCGTGGAGCACCTGGGCCAACAAGCAGCACACGCTGTTCACGTCGCTGGACCAGCGCCTGCCGGGCAACTGGAATATGCACCTGGGCTATGCGCGCACGGAAAGCACCAACCGCACCACGGTCGCGTATGCGGGCGCGGGCCATCCCGACCCGGCCAGCGGCGAGGGCATGCGCCTGTGGACGGGCGCCTACGGCCCCGGCAAGACCACCAACGACAATTTCGACCTGTATGCCAGCGGCCCGTTCACCTTGCTGGGGCGCAAGCACACGGCCATCATCGGCTGGAACGGCGGCAACCAGCGCGCCCGCTCGCTGGGCGGCGAGGCGGAAATCAATTATCCGGCCGCCATTCCCGACTACCGCAGCTGGACGGGCAACATCCCCCGCCCCGTCTTCCGCGCTGACGGCTCGCACACGGTGGATGTTACCCGCCTGGCGGGCGGCTACGTGGCTACGCGCCTGAGCCTGGCCGACCCGGTGCACCTGATCATCGGCGCGCGCAGCAGCACTTACCGCACGGATACGCGCAACTACGACACGCAGGGCGTGTACACGGGCAGCAGCGACTTCGTGGAAACGCGCAATGAAGTCACGCCCTATGTCGGCGCCGTGTTCGACATCAGCAAGCAGTATTCGGCCTATGCCAGCTTCACGCAGCTGTTCAACCCGCAAACGAGCAAAGACCGCAACGACAAGTTCCTGCCGCCGGAAACGGGCGACAACGCCGAGCTGGGCATCAAGGGCGAATTCTACGAAGGCAAGCTGAACGCATCGGCCGCGCTGTTCCACACGAAGAAAAAGAACCTGGCGGAACTCGACCGCACCGTGCCGCCCGGCTTCCTGCTGCCCGACGGCGGCCAGGCCATGGTGGCCAACGGCGCCGGCGTGACGGCCAAGGGCGTGGAATTCGACGTGGCCGGGCAGATCACCCCCGCCTGGGAAGCGAACGGCGGCTATACCTATCTGCACGCGGCCGAGGCCGACGGGCGCCGCGCCGCCACCACGCAACCGCGCCACTTGCTGCGCCTGGCCACCAGCTACCGTTTCAATGGCCAGCTGGCGGGCTTGAAAGTGGGCGGCAGCATGACGGCGCAAAGCGCCACCTACAGCGAGTCGTGGTACGGCCGTCCGCCCTCGGGCACCATCACCGATATCCCGCAGGCCGGCTACGCGCTGCTTAACGCCATGGCCAGCTACGCCGTCAACAAGCATGCGATGGTGCAGCTGAACGTGAATAACCTGCTGGACAAAAAATACTACCGCAACGTGGGCTTCTTTGACGGCGTGTTCTGGGGCGAGCCGCGCAACATCAGCCTGAGCGTGCGCGGCATGTTCTAAGGCGTCGCTTCAGGCCGGCGTGCTGCGCCAGTGCGCCGGTGCCGGCAAGGTAAAGCCGGCCAGCAAGGGGCCGCCAACGTGCGCCAGCACGGCAGCGGCGACCTGCCCGAACGCCTGCTGGCCGGCAGGCAAGTCGCTGGCCGCCAGGCGCAGTGCGCCGTCGAGCTGGACGGCGATGGCGGCATCGAACGCCTGCAGGCGGCGGAACAGGTGCTTGCCGCCGCCGCTCCACTGGCCAGCCGCGCGCAAATGCAGGTCGGCCAGCCATTCGTACAACTGGCAGGCGACGGCCAGCGCCTCGCCCGGCTGCGTGCTGTCAACCAGGTCTTCCAGCGCGGTGGTGACGGCGTAGCGGCGCCGCCGCAGGCTTTCCTCGTCCAGCACGGGCGGCCCGGCAAGGTCGATGGCTTGCGCCAGCGCATGCAGCCGTGCATGGGCTTCGCCGGCATCCAGGATGTTTTCGCCTTCGACCACCATCATCGCCAGCGGCACCTTGCCGCCGGGCGCATCCATTTCACGGCAAAAATAATCGAACGTGGCCAGGTCGTGCCCGAACAATTCCACCGTGCGCCCCTCGGCGACCTGGGTGTCGCGCCACGCGCACTCGACATGGTCGAACAGCAGCAGCAAGTCGATATCGGAACTGGCCGTTTGCCGGCCTGTGGCGAACGAACCACCGATGATGGCCGCCACGGCCGAGGGATAGCGTTCGCGCACCAGGCGCACGGCAATCGCGCGGATGGCGTCATAGGTGGGGATCGTCGTCAAAGCAAATTCTCCATGCCGAAAAACCCCATGCTACACGCATAGGCGTCTTGCCGGCATCTGCTACACTGGCGCTCATCTCATCGTGCACGGCGTGCACAAGGAACGGCAATGGAATACGTCTATATTATGGTGCCCTCGCCCGTCGGCGAGCTGACCCTGGTGGCGCGCGGGGAAGCCCTGGCCGCCATCCTGTGGGAAAACGACAAGCCCAGCCGTGTGCGCCTGGGCACGATGCGCATCGATGACAGCAGCGCCGTGCTGCAGGAAACGGCGCGCCAGCTGCGCGCCTATTTTGCCGGCACCCTGCAGCGTTTCGACGTGCCGCTCGATTTCGCCGGTACCGTTTTCCAGCAGGAAGTCTGGCGCGCCCTGCTGACGATACCCTACGGCCAGACGCGCAGCTATGGCGAGATCGCGCGCCAGATCGGCCGCCCCGCAGCCGTGCGCGCCGTCGGCGCCGCCAACGGCAAGAATCCCATTTCCATCATCGCCCCCTGCCACCGGGTCATCGGCGCCACGGGCGAGCTGACAGGCTTCGCGGGCGGCCTGCATGCCAAGGAAACGTTACTGGCGCTGGAAGGCATCGCCCTGTCGAGCGACCGCGAAGCGCTGAAGACGGGGCACGCCCGCCGCCGCGCCGTGCACATCGATACGGCGCAAGGCTGCCTGTTCTAGGCAACGGCAGCGCGGCCCTTGTGGGATACTCACGCCTTCCGCTCAAGCCTACACATCCTATGTCCTACCTTGTCATCCTGTTCTTTGTCGTCCTGTATTTGCTGGCCACCTTCTTTTTCCACATCCCCGCCCTGGTCGCCCTCGTGTATGGCGTGCTGAGCCTGAGCTGCTTCGTTGCCTATGCGATCGACAAATCCGCCGCCAAACAGGGCCGCTGGCGCACCTCGGAACGTACCTTGCTGCTGCTGGGATTGTTGTGCGGCTGGCCGGGCGCCATACTGGCGCAGCAATGGCTGCGCCACAAGTCGAGCAAGCGCTCGTTCCGTATCCTGTTCTGGATCACGGTCGCCATGAATATCGGCGCCTTCGTGTACTTCAGCCTGCATTACGCGGCACCCGATATCGGCACCGAGGTGGCGCCGATCGAACTGTAAGCCTGCCAGCCCTCACTCGCCCAGCAGACGCAGCGATTCCAGCCAGTCCGCCTGCCACTCGCGCAGCAGGGGCTGCGTGGCGAAGGCCTTCTTCAGGTGCGCCATCGGCACGCGGTGCACGTCGTGCAGGCCGAACGCCAAGGTCACCGGATGCCACAGGTGGCTGTTCTTGCCGCCGCGCGAATTCTTGCGCACGCGGGCGCCATCGTCGCCAAAGATGCCCACGCCGCTGGCCAGCCCCTTGTCCAGGTCGATCTTGCTCACGCCGGCAAAGGCCAGCAAAATCTGCTCGCGTCCCAGGCCCTTCAAGGCGCTGGGCAGGACGGCGGGAGCGGCTTGTTCATGCCCGGCCTCGGCTGGCTGCGGCTGCTGCAGTTCCTTCAACAATCGCAGCAGATCGCGTTCCTGGAAATGCAGGCCGTCATTCGGCGCACGCAAGCCATCTCCCTTCAGTTCAATGGCGAGATTGCCCGAGTCGCGGGTAAAACGCAGCCACACATCGTCGGCGCCCGAGGCCAGGTGTTGCTTGTCGCCGATAAATACGACGGGCGCCGCGTAGCGCGTCACGCCGTCATGGAACAGTTCGGCCCATTGCTCACTGTAGTCAAGCCACACATACGGCAAGCCGCCCTGCTCCAGCAGGCGCGCCAGGGTCCACGGGGAACCCGTCTGTTCAGCCAGCCAGGCACAGGCTTCGGTGGCGGTGGCGCGGTAAGGCAAGGAAGACAAGGTCATGGCGGTTCCATCGATAAAAGTGGAGCGCAGTGTAGCAGACCCGGCCTGACCAGCGCCGTGGCTGGCGCGGCGGGCGCGCCATTTTCGGGCGATGTGCTAGTCTGGAAGCATCAGCCCGCGCCACGGCCATCCCGGCCGCATGGCGTTGCCGAACACTGACTGCAAGGGGATCGTCATGCATTCCAGCACCAACGCCGCCACCGCACCCGCCCCGCCACCGGAGCGCGACTCGCCCACCCCGGCCAGCGAAAGCCACGCCGAGGAAATCCTCGATGAAGCGCTGAAGGAAAGCTTCCCGGCCAGCGACCCGATCGCCATTGCCATTCCCAAGCCGGCGGGCAAGCCGTCTGCCTGAACAAACGCGCTGTACACCACGTCGCGGCCAACAATATTGTCGGATTACGCGTGGCTTCGCCCCGCTAATCCGACCTACTTCCTATCCCCGCTAACTCATCCACCAGCCCGTAGGTCGGCTTGGCGCGCAGCGCGTAAGCCGACGCTACCACCGCCATGGTGTTTTTTTGTGCCTGCACCGCATCCAAATGGCGCTCCCGTGCGTAGATGGCTATGCCATCACCTGATTTGTTACCACGCGGAAAGGGAAAGCCATGCAGCATTACAGCAAGAAGACGGATCCCATGGACCAGCGCCTGTACCTGGCGCAGCGCATCGACCGTGCCGATGCGCGCCTGCGGCGGCTGAACGAGGCGCTGGCAGATGCGGCGGCGCGCGAACGCTGTGCGCGCTGGGTCACCGCCTGGGCCGTGGCGGCGGGCGCCGACGCGCCGCGCGGCATGAAGCTGCGCATCCGCGGCGAATTCATCTTGCTGTAGCAAGCAAAAAGCCCCGCCGGGCATTGCGCCGGGCGGGGCTGTTCAGTCCGTACTGCGGCCAGTGGATCTAGTCGCGGTACTGCTCGGGCGTCGTGTCGCCATCGGCAATTTCATACCACATCGCATTGAGTACGGCGAAGGTCGCCGCCAGCGGCAGACCCAGTATCCAGGCGAAATACCACATAATTATTTCCTTTCGTTAATTCCAACTAGATCGTATGGGACAATCAGGCTTAGTAGGCGTGACCGCTCTCCTCTTTAATTGCTTTTGCATCAACCTTACCCCACAGCACTTTATACACCCACGTCGTGTACGCCACGATGAGGGGGATGAAGACGGCCGTGACGACCAGCATGATGAACAGGGTCAGGTGGCTGGACGAGGAATCCCATACCGTCAGGCTGGCACGCGGGTCGATCGACGATGGCAGGATGAACGGGAACATGGCCGCACCGACGCCGAGGATGATGCCGGCGATGCTGGCCGCGCTGGCCAGCAAGGCAGGCACTTCGCGGCGCGCGCGCAAAAAGGCGAAGGCCAGCAAGGGACCCAGCAAGCCCAGCGCAGGCGCGATCCAGATCCACGGATGGGCGGCGAAGTTGAGGAACCACGCTCCCACGTGCACTTCGGCCGTTTTCAGCAGCGGGTTCGACGGGCCGTCGACCACCACCGTACTGGTGACGCGGTAGCCATCGACCCACAACCAAAGGGCCACGCCGGCCAGCGCATACAGCACGACGGTGGCGATGGCCGCCACGCTGCCATAGCGGCGTGCGCGTTCGGCCACGGCGCCGTCCGTTTTCAATTGCAGCCAGGTGGCGCCGTGCATCACCAGCATGGCAACCGAAACGAGGCCGCACAGCAAGGCGAACGGGTTGAGCAGCGCGAAGAAGCTGCCATCGTAGAAGATGTGCATGTCTGACGAGAAACGGAACGGCACGCCTTGCAGCACGTTGCCCATCGCCACGCCGCAGATCAGGGCCGGCACGAAGCCGCCGACGAACAGGGCCGCATCCCAGCGGGCGCGCCAGCGGGGATCTTCGCGCTTGCTGCGGAATTTGAAGGCCACGGGACGGATGATCAGCGCCACCAGGATGACGAACATGGCCAGGTAAAAGCCCGAGAACGAGACGGCGTACAGCTGCGGCCAGGCGGCAAAGATGGCGCCGCCGCCGAGGATCAGCCACACCTGGTTGCCTTCCCACACGGGACCGATACTGTTGATGATGACTCTGCGTTCCAGGTCCGTCTTGCCGGCGAACGGCAGCAGGATGCCCGTGCCCAGGTCGAAGCCGTCCGTGATGGCGAAGCCGACCAGCAGCACGCCGATCAGCAGCCACCAGATCAGGCGCAGTGTTTCATACGAAATCATTTCATGCAAAATCATGGTCTGCCCTCCTTAGGCGTGTTGAGTATGAATGGCCGGGGCAGCAGGCACGGGGGCCGGCGCCGTCTCTTCCGGCCCCTTGCGGATGGCCTTGAGCAGCAGCTTCATTTCGATAATCAACAGCACGGTGTAGATGGCGGCAAAGCCGGCGATGGTCAGCAGCAAGGTCGTCGCGCCCAGATTCGACACCGCCACGGCCGTCGGCAGCACGCCTTCGATGACCCACGGCTGGCGGCCCACTTCGGCCACGATCCAGCCCGCCTCGATGGCCACCCATGGCAGCGGAATGGCGAACACGGCCACCTTCAGCAGCCAGCGGTGCTTGTCCAGGGTGCGGCGCGTCGACAGCACGAAGAAGGTGCCCATCAGCAAGATGAAGAACATGCCCAGGCCGACCATCACGCGGAACGACCAGAACAGCGGCGCGACGGGCGGCACGGTATCGAGCGCGGCCTTGCGGATCTGCTCGGGCGTGGCCTGGCGCGGATCATCGACGTAACGTTTCAGCAGCAGGGCGTAGCCCATGGACTGGCCTTTCGACTCGAACATGTCCTTCGCCTCCTGCGGCACCGGCGCGCCCGGTGGCACGCCGCGGATGGTTTGCAGCGCGTCATACGCCTTGATGCCGTCGCGTATCAGCAGTTCGCCACGATCGACCAGCTGCTCGATGCCAGGAATTTCCGTGGTCAGCGAACGCGTGCCGATCAGGCCCATGACCATCGGGATGTGCACGGCGTAATGCGTCTCGCGCGCTTCCGCGTCCGGGAAGCCGAAAGCCGTGAAGGCGGCAGGCGCCGGCTCCGTGGTCCACATGGCTTCGATGGCGGCCAGCTTCATCTTCTGGTGTTCCGACGACAGGTAGCCGCTTTCATCGCCCAGCACCACCACCGACAGCGAGGCGGCCAGGCCGAACGAGGCGGCCACCGTCATCGAGCGCTTGGCCAGCTGCACGTGGCGGCCTTTCAGCAAATACCAGGCGGAAATACCCAGCACGAACACGGCCGCCGCCGTATAGCCGGCAGATACCGTGTGGACGAATTTCGCCTGTGCCACGGGATTCGTCAGCACGGCGCCGAAATCGCTCACTTCCATGCGCATGGTCTGCGGATTGAAGGCTGCGCCGACGGGATTTTGCATCCAGCCGTTGGCGATCAGGATCCACAGGGCCGAGAAGTTCGAGCCGATGGCCACCAGCCAGGTGGTGACCAGGTGGCCGCGCTTCGACAGCTTGTCCCAGCCAAAGAAAAATAGGCCGACGAAGGTCGCTTCCAGGAAGAAGGCCATCAAGCCTTCAATGGCCAGCGGCGCGCCGAAAATGTCGCCCACATAATGGCTGTAGTAGCTCCAGTTCATGCCGAACTGGAATTCCATGACGATGCCCGTCGCCACGCCCATGGCGAAGTTGATGCCGAACAAGACACCCCAGAACTTGGTCATGTCGCGCCAGATGGTGCGGTTCGTCATCACGTAAACCGTTTCCATGATGGCCAGGATCACTGACAGGCCCAGCGTCAGCGGAACGAATATAAAGTGGTACAGAGCTGTCAGCGCAAACTGCAGTCTGGATAAAGCGACAATATCGAAGTCCATATGATTTCCTTGGTGTTTCCCTACTGTAATTGTAAACTTGGTATCTATCTGATGCTGTTCGATTGGCGCCGGTGTTGTAAAGCTGTCAGGCAGCGCCGCCTGCGTCTCCCCTGCTCTTCTTCAATCGTTGCGCAATCGCGCCAGTGCCGCCTCGAAGGCTGGCGTACCGCGCAGCGCGTCGCCGGCAATGCGGCCGTCGCGCAATGTCACCAGCCGGTCCGCCAGCGCCGCCTCGCGCCGCAAGTGGGTTGCGATCAGCAAGCTGCGCCCTTCACTGCGCGCGCGCAGGCGCTGCAGGACGTCAACCGCCGTCTGCGCATTGAGCGCCTCTGTCGCCTCGTCCAGCAGCCACACCTTCGATGCGTGCAGGAACAGGCGCGCCAGCGCCAGTCGGCGCGCCTGCCCGCCGGACAGGCCCAGGCCGCCCTCGCCCAGCATGGTGTCCAGGCCGCCCGCAAACGCGCGCACTTCCTCGTCCAGGCCGGCAGCGTGCAGCGCGTCCCACAGGCGCGCGTCGCTGGCGCTCGGATCGGCCAGGCGCAGGTTGTCGCGCAGGCTGTCCTGGAACAGTTCCGTTTTCTGCGTGAACAGACAGGCGCGGCCCGCATGCACCGTGCCCGCCAGCGGCGCCAGCTCGCGCGCGGCAATGGCCAGCAAGGTGGACTTGCCCGCGCCGCTGGGACCAATCAAGGCCACGCGCTCGCCCTCGCCGATGTGCAGCGAGATGTCGTGCAGGATGGCCACCTGGCTGCCCGCATGCGCGGCGCTGACGTGTTCCAGGTGCAGGCCCGGTGCCGTCCCGATGCACGATGCAGGCTGTTGCCTGCCATCGAGGCGCGGCGCCAGGCGGCGCATGGCCAGCAGCATGCGGCCCGCTTCCAGCGCGCCACGGCGCAGTCCGGCAAACGGCTCGACGGCCGTCAGGGCGATCAGCAGGGCCAGGGCCGCCAGCGGCAGG
>NZ_NRDQ01000211.1 GCF_002878455.1 Janthinobacterium sp. AD80 | reverse complement strand
GGCCATTCCCGCCGCCCTGCCGGCCGACCTGATCGGCCGCCGTCCCGACATCGCCGCCCAGCGCTGGCGAGTGGAAGCGGCGGCGCAGCGCATCGACGCCGCCAAGGCCGAGTTCTACCCGAACGTGAATCTGGTGGCGTTCGCCGGCTTCCAGGCCTTTGGCTTCAGCCATTTTCTCGATGCCAACTCGGACATCCGCGGCGTTTCGCCCGCGCTTAGCCTGCCCATCTTTGCCGGCGCCCGCCTGCGCGCCCAGCTGGGCAGCCAGACGGCCATCTACGACGGCGCCGTGGAGCAGTACAACGCCACCGTCATCAACGCCATGTCGGACGTGGCCAATGCCGTCACCAGGGCGCAGTCGCTGGAAAAGCAGCACCGGCTGACGGCACAGGCGCTGGCCACGGCACAGCGCGCGCGCGACCTGGCGGAACAAGCCTACAAGGCCGGCATGAGCGACGCCATCAACATGCTCAACACGCAAGTGGCGCTGCTGGCGGAAGAACAGCAGCAGGCGCAAAACGGGGCACGCGAACTGGATCTGTACGTTTCCTTGATGAATGCACTGGGAGGCGGCATCTGAGCTTGCAATCCTGGTATGGCGCTAGTCCAACAAGATACAATCGGAGCTTTATTCACACATGAAGGAATACGACATGACCGCTTTTGACGCTACCGCCAAGCGGCTGCAAAACATCCGCACGCGCATGCCAGGCTTCCCCATGGAACTGATGCGCTTGTTGCGCATGACGTACCACATCCAGAAAGGCATGAAGGATCTGACCAATGCCGCGCTGAAAAAGCACGACCTGGTCGATGCCAGCTACATGGTGCTGGCCGTGCTGTACGGCACGGACGATGAAACCTCGAACGCCTGCACCCTGGGCATGGCTTGCCATGAAAAACCGGCCAACCTGACGCGCGTGTGCAACGACCTGGAAGCGCGTGAGCTGATCCACCGCGGCACGCGCCCCGGCGACCGCCGCTCCGTGATGATCTCGCTGACCGACAAGGGCCGCAAGCTGATCGAAACGGCGTTGCCCGACGTGTACCAGGAAACCTCGGCCCTGTACGAAGGCTTCACGGAAGAAGAGCTGCAAGTGCTCGACAAGCTGTATGCGCGCCAGCTGCGCAACCTGAACAATCTCAACAACCAGAACTGATAGCCTATCGATGACGCCAGCCACAGCAACAACATATACACACGGCCCCCTGTCGCGGGCGGCCCACTGGCTGGCGCTGGCGCTGCAGGACTGGCGCACGACGGAAGGCGAACGCTGGATCTACGTCGGCAAGACCCTCATCGCGTCCTTCTGCGCGCTGTGGCTGGCCTACCGCCTGGGCCTCGATTCGCCCAGCACGGCCATGACCACCACCATCATCCTGGCCCTGCCCAGCAGCGGCATGGTGCTGGAAAAAAGTTTTTACCGCCTGTGCGGCACCCTGCTGGGATGCACGGCCGCGCTGACCCTGATCGGCCTGTTCCCGCAGCAGCCGGTGCTGCTGTTCGGCGGCCTGGCCCTGTGGGTCGGCCTGTGCACCAGCGGCTCGGCCCTGCACCGCAACGCGCAGTCGTATGTGTACGTGCTGGCCGGCTACACGGCCTGCATGATCGTGCTGCCTGCCATCGAGCAGCCGATGCAGGTGTTTTCGCTGGCCGTCACCCGCGTGGCCGAAGTCAGCCTGGGCATCATCTGCTCGGCGGCCGTCTCCAGCGTGCTGCTGCCGCGCCACCAGGGCACGCAGGTGATGCGCACGGTGCAGGCGCGCTACGGCAAGTTCCTCACTTTCTGCCAGGACGTGCTGCAGCAAAAGCTCACGCCGGCGCAGGTCGAACTGACGCACCTGCAGTTCGCCGCCGACGTGGCGGCGCTGGAACTGGGCCGCTCGGCCGCCCTGTTTGAAGTCACCAGCAAAGTGGGCCACGTGCGCGCGCAAAACCGCAAGCTGCACGCCTTCAACGCCACCTTCATGACGGCGCTGACCACTTTCTATACCTTCCACCGCCTGTTCGACCGTTTGCAGCGCGACGGCGAAACGCAGGTCATGCAAGCGTGCGCGCCCCTGTACGCCATCGTTGCCGAAGCGCTGCAGACGACGCCATCGCAAGACTCGCTCGACACCATGCAGCAGCATCTGCAAACGGCGCTGGCGCAGGCCCGCGCGCAGATCGATGGCGCCGCCATCACGCATGCGCAGCGCATCGATTTCGACACCGTGTGCGAACTGCTGGAGCGCTTCGCGCGCGATATCAGCCGCTTTCACGAAGTGTATTTCAGCCTGGCCCACGACACGCCGCTGGAAGTGAGCACGCCGCAGGCCTACGCGCCGAAGACGCCGCCCGCGCTGGTCATCGCCAGCGGCGCGCGCGCCGGCATCAGCCTGGCCCTGCTGGCCCTGGGCGCGTATTTCCTCGCCTGGCCCTACGCCAGCACGGCCATGCTGATGGCGGCCGTGTTCTGCGCGCTGGCTTCGTCCTCGCCACGTCCCATCCTGATGATCCGCCAGGTACTGGCAGGCTTCCTGATCGCCATGCCGCTCTCGCTCGTCTGCGTGTATTTCGTGCTGGTGCATGGCGACGGCTTCCCCATGCTGGTGCTCAGCTTTGCGCCCTTCCTCGCCGTCGGCCTGTACCTGATGACCAATCCGGCCAAGCTGGGCGTGGGCCTGGGCGTGTCGACCTTCATTACGCAGATGGCGCCGACGAATGTGATGCATGTCGATGGCGCGGCCTTTTTGAACACGGGCATGGCGCTGATCGTGGGCCTGATGCTGGCCGCCCTGGTGTTTGCCGTGCTGCTGCCCGAGCACACCATGGGCCACAAGGACCATATCGGCCGGGCCCTGTGGCGCGAAGCGCTGCATGCGTGCACGGCGCCAGCGCGGCGGGTGAAACACCGTTTCGACAACCGCGTGCGCGACCTGCTCAGCCAGCTCAACGCGGCGGCGGGACCGGCGCCGGGCGAGGCCACGCGCGCCGTCGTGCGCCAGGCCTTGACCCTGCTGGAGATCGGCCACTCGGTGATCGAACTGCGCGAACTGATCGCCACGCCGGCCGGGCGCCACGCGCACGCGCTGCAGCAGTGCGTGGACCACATCGCCGGCTG
>NZ_NRDQ01000210.1 GCF_002878455.1 Janthinobacterium sp. AD80 | reverse complement strand
GTCGCTGCAGCCCAGCGGCGCGCCGGCTTGCAGCGCCAGCGCGAAGGCCTGCGCGGCGGGCGGCGTGATGTTCAGTTGCACGATCTCGGGATGAAACAGGCCGGGCAGGGCGCGGCAATCGATGGCCAGCACGGCCAGGTCGCGCGCATGCAGGGCGCCGCCAAGGTCGGCTCTGGCACGCAATTGCAGCAAGCCGTCCGCGCCCAGGCGCACGCTGGTGGCGTGGAATTGCGCGGGGTCGAACAGTTCGGGGTACAGAATATAGCCCATGGGGCTGGCATGCTGGCGGCAGCGCCGCGGCGTCTGCTGTGACTGCGGGCCGGGCAAGTCGGCCAGGTCGGCCAGCGTGCCCCAGTAGCACTGGTGCATGCGGCACCAGTGGCGTGGCGCGCCGTTGCGAAACTTGCCGGCCGGCTGCATATCGCAGCCGATGGTGGCGTCCAGCCCCGCGCCCGCGTGAAAATGGCCGGTGATGTGCGGGCCGGTCACGGCCAGATCGCCCGTGCTTGCGTGCAAAGGCCAGCAGATGCCGGGCAGGGTCAGGGCGCTGCTCATGGCGGCTACCGGCTTGCCAGGCGCCGGCTGGCCAGAAGGTAAAAACCCGCCGTCAGGGGCGGGTTGTGCTGGCTCGATTGCCTTGGGCATGGCCCGGTCTTATTCTTCCGTATCGGCCAGGGTGACGATGGCGCGCGCCCACTTGGCATACTTCAGGTTCGCCAGGTCGCGCACGGTCTTGACATTGAACGCTTGCTTGAGGAGCTCGGCATCCTTCTCGCTCACCCCTTGCAGCGCATCGACGGGGGCATCGGCGATTTCCTTGAACGTCTTTTTCTCGTAGGCCTTATCTACCGCTTTATTGATGTTCATATCTTGATACTCCTCAGTAAGTAGGAAAAATTATTCTACACGTTTTTGTGAACCGTCAATTTACGCTTGCATGTTATGCCGAAGTAAATATGATGGAGGTGGGTGGCTCAACAGTTGTGCCCGTCATTGCGCTTGTCTTGAAATTGCAATTATAACATCGTTATTATTCATAGTATAATGATTTTCCATGGCGGAGAATAATCTGCGCCATGTTTGGCGCCGCCAGCGTGCGGCCTTACTTTGACAGCGTTCAGGAGATTATGATGAGTTTGCTAGATCAACTTGCAGGACAGGCGATGAGCGCTTTGGGCAACAAGGGTGCGGATGGCGAGGCGTCATCGGGATTGATGGCCAGTGTGATGGAACTGGTCAACCAGCATGGCGGCCTGCCTGGCTTGCTGCAAAAATTCCAGGAAAGCGGTCTCGGCGACCAGGTGGCCAGCTGGATCGGCACCGGCGCGAACGCGCCCGTATCCGGCGAGCAGATCAAGGATGCCCTGGGCACCGACACGATCACTCAGATCGCCGAAAAAGCCGGCGTGGCCCCGGACGCGGCGTCGGGCGGCCTGGCAGCCTTGCTGCCCCAGCTGATCGACAAGCTGACACCGGACGGTCAAGTGCCGGAAGGCAATGACCTGGTCAGCCAGGGCTTGAATATGCTGAAGGGCAAGATTTTCGGCTGATTCCCCGCACACGCCAAACAAAAAAACCTCGCGGCGATGCGAGGTTTTTTTATGCGGCAAGAACATTCACGTAGCAAGAATGCCTGCAAAACGCCCATTGCCAGGCGTCGCGCCGAAGGCAGTGCGACGAGTATGGCAAAAGTGAGCGAAACCCAGCCACAACGCCACGGGCATTTTTCTCGGGCGTTCTAGGCTGCGGCCATCATGCCGAAATGGAGGGGGGCGCCAGTCAGCCTGGCCGTGCTGCCCTCCACCAGATACGAGCAATAGCGGCGCCGCTCGGCGCTGCCGCCGCGCCGCTCCATCAGTTCGCCCAGCATGGCGACGGCATCGGTGGCCATTTTTTGCACGGGCTGGCGCAGGGTGGTGATGTCGTAGCTGAGCCAGCCAGACGCTTCCAGCGCGTCGAAACCGGCCACCGACATTTGCAGCGGCACCTGGATGCCCATCTGGTGGCGCGCCGTGTCCAGGCAGCCGATGGCCATGATGTCGTTGCCGCAGATGACGGCGTCCGGCACCCGGCCCAGGCGGTCGATGACCTTGCGCAAGCCGCGTCCGCCGCTGGCGTAATCGTAGTTGCCGCTGACGACGATGGGCGCGGGCAAGCCCAGGCTCAGCAACCGGTCCAGCACGCCCGCCTTGCGCTCCTGCGCCACGGCCGAGTCGCCGGGGCCGTCGATGATGGCGAACTGGCGATGGCCCGCCTCGGCCAGGCGCGACACCAGCAGGCGCGCCGCTTCCGCCTGGTCGCACAACACGGCATGCACGGCGTGCTCGCGCGGGCTGCGGTTGAACAGCACCAGCGGCACTTCGCGCCGGCCGAACTCGGCCATCTGCTCGTCGGACAGCCCGGCGGCCACGATGGCGCCATCGACCTGGTACTGCCACACGTCGCTCAAGACCTTGCCGATATCGGCTTCGCGCTCCAGGGTAAACAGCAGCAGGCGCTTGCCCTGGCGGGCGATCTGCTGGCTGAGGTCGGACAGCACTTGCGGATAGTACAGATTGGCCAGGTTGGAAATGATGACGGCCACCAGGTTCGAGCGGCGCGTGATCAGGCTGCGCGCGGCCGCGTTGGGGATGTAGTCGAGGCTGATGGCCGCCTGCATGACCTTGGCATGCGTGGCGGGCGAGATGCTGGCGCCGGGCTTGAAGCAGCGCGACACGGCCGACTGCGACACGCCGGCCAGCAGGGCCACGTCATAGGAGGTGACGCGCCGTGCCGCGGCAGGCAAGGGGCGCGGTGCGGCGGTGCTGCTGATGATCCGGGCTACAGTATTCTTTTTTCGCATATTGGTCTGGCAAGCAACCTGTCTCAAAGTATTCCTGCAGGCCCGGCCGCTTGTGGCAGCCAGGACGGGAGACTGAGCATAGCGTAAAAGATTGCCTAGTGGCAAGACTGTTTTCTTATTCATGTTGCAAAAAATATGATTAATTGGCAAGTGGTACGCCTGCCGCGCCCGCCATTGCGTGCGCCATGGCGAAGTGGTCGCCACACGCCGCAGGTGCCCGTCCGGTGCCAGCGAGAGCTTGCCTTTGGGCAAGCTCAAGTTAATTGCACGGCCCGCTGTCTTTTTCTCCTCGGATGGCTAGTGCAAAGGCGTGCCTTCTGATAACATAACGCCCCTTTATTCAGGGAAGGGTCGACATGGCCAATGCTTGCGGCGTCGATTTCGGCACGTCAAATTCCACGGTAGGCTGGGCGCGTCCCGGGCAGAGCACGATGCTAGGCCTGGAAGACGGCAAGACAACCTTACCATCCGTCGTCTTCTTCAATGCGGAAGACGAGGAAGTCAGTTTTGGCCGCGCGGCGCTGGCCGGTTATCTGGCCGGCTATGAAGGGCGTTTGATGCGCTCGTTGAAAAGCTTGCTGGGTACCAGTCTCATCGACGGGCAGACGGAAGTGGGCGGCCGCGCGCTGCCGTTCCGCATGTTGCTGGCGCAATTCATTGGCGAGGTCAAACGCCGCGCCGAGCAGTCCGCCGGGCGCGAATTCTCGTCCGCCGTGTTCGGCCGTCCCGTCTTCTTTATCGATGACAATGCGCAAGCCGACCAGCTGGCGCAGGACACGTTGGCCGAAGTGGCCCGTTCCGTCGGCTTCAAGGATGTGGCGTTCCAGTTCGAGCCGATCGCCGCCGCCTTCGACTACGAGTCGCAGATCGACAAGGAAGAGCTGGTACTGATCGCCGACATCGGCGGCGGTACGTCCGACTTTTCGCTGGTGCGCCTGTCGCCCGAGCGGGCGAAAAAGACGGAGCGGCGCGAGGATATCCTGGCCACGGGCGGCGTGCACATCGGTGGCACGGATTTCGACAAATACCTGAGCCTGTCCTCCGTCATGCCTCTGCTCGGCTATGGCAGCCGCCTGAACAATAATAGCGAAGTCCCGTCCAGCTACTATTTCAACCTCGCGACCTGGCACACCATCAACCTGGCTTACACCAAGAAGATCTGGGTGCAGCTGGCCGACGTGTGCCGCGATGCGCGCGAGCAAGACAAGATGGGGCGCCTGCAAAAGCTGATCGACGAGCGCGCCGGCCACTGGCTGGCCATGAAAGTGGAAGAGGGCAAGATCGCCCTGTCCGACGCGGCCGAAGTGCAGCTGGAGCTGGACCGCCTGTCGCCTGCGCAAAGCCTGCTGCTGAAACGCACGCAATTTGACGAAGCCATCGGCCACCTGTGCGGTTCCGTGGAAGAAACCGTGCTGCGCCTGCTGCGCGACGCGGGCGTGGCGCCGGAAGCCGTCGATACCGTGTTCTTCACGGGCGGCTCCAGCGGCGTGCGCTTGCTGCGTGAAAAGATCGCGGCCCTGGTGCCGGCGGCCCGCAAGGTCGAAGGCGATCTGTTCGGCAGCATTGGTGCCGGTCTGGCGCTGGACGCCGTGCGCAAGTTCGGCTGATAAAATGCGCATGGCGGCGTTGCCGCGCCTTGCCGTACTAGTGTACTGTCTGCAACGCGGCGCCTTGCCCTGCGCATTTTATCGATATTCCAGTCGTTGTACCTAAGAAAGAGCGCTCCATGCATGTGTTTGACAAACCGATCGTCATGATCGACTTCGAGACGACCGGCCTGTCGCCCGACATGGGCGACCGCATCACGGAAGTGGCGGCGCTGCGCATCGAGGGCGGGCAGATCACGGACCGCTACGTGACCCTGATCAACTGCAATGCGCGCATTCCCGCGTTCATCACGGGCTTGACGGGCATCACGCAATCGATGGTGGACAAGGCGCCGCCCGTGGCCGACGTGGTGCCGCAGTTGCTGGATTTTATCGGCAGCGATGCCTTGTCGGCGCACAACGCCAGCTTCGATGAGAAATTCCTGCGCGCGGAAAGCGCCCGCCTGAACCTGGCGCCGGCGCACAAGTCGCTCGTGTGCTCGCTGAAACTGTCGCGCCGCGTGTTTCCCGGCATGTCCAGCTACAAGCTGGGCTTGCTGTCCAGCCAGCTGGGGATCGCTTTCAAGAGCGCCGCCCACAGGGCCGAGTCCGATGCGGAAGTGGCAGCGCAAGTGCTGATCCATATCGGCCGCCACCTGCGCAGCAACTATGGCATCGCCGATGTCGACGCCGACTTGCTCGTGTCGCTGAACAAGCTGGCCGCTGCCAAGGTGCCGCAGTTCCTGCAAAAACACCCGTCGCGCCGCTGATTTTTCAGCCGCGCCAGCCGCGCGCCAGTTCTGGCGTGCAATAGCCCGTTTCCCCTCGAAGCGGGCTCATCAAAACGATGTAATTTTATTATTTCCTTTGAGTTCGCTCAAGTCCTTTCCCCGCATCGAATTTAAAATTTAAGCAACACACGCTACGCCGCCCCAGGCCGCCGTTTTGCGCGCGCTGCCGGCAAGCGCAATGTAGATGGGGGCGCACATGGACAAGCACCATATTGCCAGAGACAGCCATCAGGCCTATATCTGGTTTCGCACGGCGGCCGAGCAGGGCAATGCCTATGCCCAGTTCAATCTGGGGCTGATGTACAAGAAGGGCGAAGGCGTGGCGCAGGACGATACGCGCGCCTTCGTATGGCTGCGCCTGGCCGCGCTGCAGGGGCTGGCGTTTGCGCAAAACCACCTGGGCGCGCTGTACTACCATGGCCGCGGCGTGGCGCAGAGCGACGACGAGGCGGTGCTGTGGTTTCGCCGGGCGGCTGCGCAGGGCGATGCCTCCGCGCAGCAAAACCTGGGGCAGATGTACCGCAAGGGCCGCGGCGTGCTGCAAAGCGACGAGCTGGCCCTGGCCTGGTTTTACCGCGCGTCGGAGCAGGGCGTGGCCAGCGCGCAGTCGCTGCTGGGCGAAGCCTATGCGCAGGGGCTGGGGGCGAAAAAGAACGATGCGCTGGCGCTGGCCTGGTTCCGCAAGGCCGCCTTGCAGGGCGATGCGCAGGCGCAATTGAACCTGGGCCTGGTCTACAAGCGGGGCCAGGGCGTGCCGCAAAGCGATGCGCAGGCCGTGGCGTGGTTCCGCCAGGCCGCGGCGCAGGGCCTGGCCGTGGCGCAGCGGCAATTGGGCGTGGCCTATGCGGAAGGGCTGGGCGTGGCGCCCGACCAGTTGCGCGCCTACGCCTGGCTGCAGCGTGCCGCCGAACAGGACGATGCGGATGCCCAGTTCAACCTGGCCGTGATGCTGGCGCGTGGCCTGGGCGTGGACAAGGACGAAGCCCGCGCCGTCGCCTGGTACCGGCGCGCCGCCCTGCAGGGCCATTGCATGGCGCAATACAATCTGGGCGGCATGTTTGCCAGCGGGCGCGGCATGGAACGCGACTTGCACCAGGCGCTGGACTGGTATGCCAGGGCGGCGGCCCAGGGCGCGGCGAATGCCCAGTTCAACCTGGGCGTCATGTATGCCAACGGCCATGGCGTGGCGCGCGACCATGCGTGCGCCGTGCGCTGGTACCGCACGGCCGCCGAGCAGGGCGACGCCAGCGCGCAAAACAATCTGGGCGTGATGTATGCGAATGGCCATGGCGTGCCGCAGGATGACGGCCTGGCCGTGCACTGGTATGCGCGCGCGGCCGAGCAGGGCCATGCCCTGGCCCAGTACAACCTGGGCGGCATGTATAACGGCGGCCGCGGCGTGCCCAGGGATAGGGTGTGCGGCTACATGTGGCTGGCGCTGGCGGCCGAAGGCGGCGACAGCGCGGCGGCCAGCGCCCGTGAAGCGGCGGCCGGC
>NZ_NRDQ01000021.1 GCF_002878455.1 Janthinobacterium sp. AD80 | reverse complement strand
GCGCATCGCGCAGGCGCAGCGGCAGGTCGGCCGCCAGCGCCGCTTCGCCCGGGCCGTGCTCCGCCTCGGCCATGCCGGATGCCAGGATAGGGGAATGGGCGCCCATCAGTGTTCATCCTTGCCGCTGGCCACGCCGGCAAAGCCGGCATCGAGGAAGCGCTCCGCCTGCGCCAGCTGCGCCAGGTCCAGGCGCAGCCAGTGCTGCCCTTCGCTGTCGCGCAAGGTCTGGCTCGCCCATGGCGGCGCCGTGCCAGCGGTACTCCCCTGCGCCGGCACGGACAGCATGCCGCGCTGCTGGCGCAAGCCCAGCACGCGCTCGACCAGCAGCGCGCAGTTCATGCCCAGGCGGGGAGAGAAGGTGATGATGCGGCTGTCGCCGCCAGCCGCGCAGGGTGCCTCGCCCATGTAGCGGGCCAGGTCGATGATGGCCGTCAGACGGCCGCGCATGGCGGCCAGGCCCAGGTACCAGTCCTGCGCCAGCGGTACGCCCTGGATGGGCAAGCCGGCGGGAATGACGATTTCACCGAGCTGCGTCAGGTCGAGCAGGCAATGCCGGCCGCCGAGCAGCACGCCCAGTTCCTTGCGTGCGGCCAGCGCGCCGCTGCGCGCAGCCTGTACCCGTTCGAACAATTGCAGCTGGTACTGGCGCAAACGGCCCTGCCGCGCGCCAGGCTCGAACGGCGGCATGGCCGACAGAGCCGCGGCAGGCACGCCATTGCCAGGCATCGTACGCATGCGTCAGGACAGCGCCGCGATCTTCGCCAGCAGGTCGGCTTCGACCACCGGCTTGACCAGGTAGTCGCGCGCGCCCTGGCGCAAGCCCCAGATGCGGTCCGTTTCCTGGCTCTTGCTGGAGCAGATGATCACCGGCACGTCCTGCAGTTCAGGATCGCGGGCGATGGCGCGCGTGATCTGGAAGCCATTCGCACCGGGCATCACCACATCCATCAGGATCAGGTCGGGCCTGGCCTGCTTCAGCTGCGCCAGCGCGTCGGCGCCGTCTTGCGCCGTCAGCACGGCGTAACCGGCACGCACCAGCATCTCGCTCAGGTAGTAGCGCTCTGTCGGCGAGTCATCGACGATCAGAATTGTGTGTATGGCCATCTGTGTTTTACTTCCTTGCTGCGGTGATTGAGCCGTGCTCAATGAATCATACTAAATGCATCATACTAAAAATGCCCGGCCAGATGCTGCCGCACGGCCGCCAGCAGCGCTTCAGGCGCCAGCGGCTTGGCCAGGCAGGCGTTGGCGCCCGCCATGCTGCCGCGCGCGCGGTCAAACAAACCCTCTTTCGACGACAGCATCAGCACCGGCGTGGCGTGAAACGCCGCACTGGCCTTGATCAGCGCGCACGTGCGGTAGCCATCGAGACGCGGCATCAGGATATCGCACACGATCAGCGCCGGCCGGCAGTCGCCGATCTTGGCCAGCGCCTCGAAGCCATTTTCCGCCACCACCACGCGGTATCCGGCGTCGCCGAGGATCTTCGCGGCAGCGCTGCGTATCGTCGCGCTGTCGTCGATCACCAGGATCGTCAGGCCGGCACTTGCGGCGCCATCGGACGATGCCGGGGGCTGTAACGGACTCGTCATTTGATTTTTCGGCAATCTTGCGTACCATAGCATAGGCTGTCGCCGCACAGGCGGGCGACCGCGGCATGCCAATTGATCAGGATTAATTAAATGGCCACCATCTCGAAATCATCCTTGCGCGCGCCGCATTCCGGGCAGGTCCAGTTCATCGGCACATCGGCCCAACGCGTGCCGGGAGCGATGTCTTCGTCAGGCAGGCCAGCCGCTTCATCATAAACCCAGCCGCAAATAAGACACATCCACGTTTGGAATTGCTGCGTTGTTTCGTTGCTACTCACGTTCTGCCACCCTTCAATCAAGTAAAATGCTGAATTAGGTATCTTAATCTACCCGCCGTGCAAAACCAAACTTCTCCCCTCATATTAAGCTTCGGCGTGTCCGATCCAGTCGGCGCGATCGGCATCCAGGCCGACCTGGCCACATTTTCAGCCTTCGGCTGCCATGGCCTGTCGGTCACCACGGGCCTCTTGATCAGCGATACGGCGCGCGTGGAAGACGTGCAGGCGGTCGACCCGGACTGGGTTTCCGACCAGGCGCGCGTGCTGCTCGAAGACATGTCGGTGGCCGCCATCAAGATCGGCGCGCTGGGCAGCGTGGAAAACGTCACGGCGATCGCCGAAATCGTCTCCGACTATCCGAACGTGCCGCTGATCCTCGATCCCTTCATTTCGGCGCTGCCGGAACAGGGCATGGACGACGAAGACATCCTCACCGCCGTGCGCCAGCTGCTGATCCCGCAAACGACCCTGCTGATCATCTCGCCGGTGGAACTGGAACGCCTGGCCGAGACCTGGCGCGACGCCGATCCGGACGACACCTTGCAGAATGATGTCGACTACCTGGTGGCGCTGGGCTGCGAATACGTGCTCGTCACCGGCATGCCGGCCGACGCCAGCAAGGCCGGCACGGCCGAAGGCAAGCTGCGCGCCAATACCCTGTTCGGCGAAGACGGCGTGGTGCGCCACGACGAATGGCGCCACCTGCCGGGCATCTTCAACGGCGCCGGCAGCACCCTGTCGGCAGCGGCCACCGCCCTGCTGGCCCTGGCGGAAAATGAAGACGACGTGCCGCAGGCGGTCGTGGCGGCGCAGGAATTTACCTCCGGCGCGCTGGCGCACGCGCAGCGCCACGGCATGGGCAAGCTGGTGCCGAACCGGCTGTTCCAGCTGCAGCGCCCGCGCGGCGCCGAATAATGCTGTAGCAGACCAGACAGACGACACAGACAACGATCCACTTTCAAGGCACGATTATCATGACGACGACTTCCCAGAACGACATCCTGTTTACCCGCGCGCAAAAAACCACGCCAGGCGGCGTCAATTCGCCCGTGCGCGCCTTCCGCTCCGTGGGCGGCACTCCGCGCTTCATCACGCGCGCCGAAGGCCCGTACTTCTGGGATGCGGACGGCAAGCGCTATATCGACTACATCGGCTCCTGGGGCCCGGCCATCGTCGGCCACGCCCATCCTGAAGTGATCAAGGCGGTGCAGGACGCCGCCGCCCTGGGCCTGTCGTTCGGCGCGCCGACCGAAGGCGAAGTGCTGATGGCCGAGGAAATCACGCGCCTGGTGCCGTCGATCGAGCAGGTCCGCCTGGTGTCGTCGGGCACGGAAGCGACCATGAGCGCCCTGCGCCTGGCGCGCGGCGCCACGGGCCGCGACAAGATCGTCAAGTTTGAAGGCTGCTACCACGGCCACGCCGATTCGCTGCTGGTGAAAGCGGGCAGCGGCCTGCTCACCTTCGGCAACCCGACGTCGGCCGGCGTGCCGGAAGATTTTGTCAAGCACACGCTGGTGCTCGACTACAACAACGTGGAACAGCTGAAGGACGCCTTCGACAGCTTCGGCGCGGACATCGCCTGCGTCATCGTCGAACCGGTGGCGGGCAATATGAACCTGGTGAAGGCCACGCCGGAATTCCTGCAAGCCATGCGCGAGCTGTGCACGCAGCACGGCGCCTTGCTCATTTTCGATGAAGTCATGTGCGGCTTCCGCGTCGCCCTGGGCGGCGCGCAGGCGCTGTACGGCATCAAGCCGGACCTGACGGCCCTGGGCAAGGTGATCGGCGGCGGCATGCCGGTGGCGGCCTTTGGCGGCAGCGCGGCGCTGATGCACAACATGGCGCCGCTGGGCGCCGTCTACCAGGCCGGCACCCTGTCCGGCAATCCGGTCGCCGTGGCAGCCGGCATGACGACATTGAAACTGATCCAGCAGCCGGGCTTCTACGAGCAGCTGGGCGCCACGGCCAAGCGCCTGGCCGAAGGCCTGACCGCTGCCGCCCAAGAGGCCGGCGTGGTCTTCTGCGCCGACTACATCGGCGGCATGTTCGGCATTTATTTCAGCGCAACGCCGCCGACGAGCTACGCGGAGATGATGGCGGGCGACCGCAGCAAGTTCAACGCCTTCTTCCACGCCATGCTCGACGAAGGTGTGTACTTCGCGCCAGCCGCCTTCGAGGCGGGCTTCGTCTCGGCGCGCCACGACGATGCCGTCATCGACGCCACCATCGCCGCCGCGCGCAAGGTGTTTGCCAAGTTGGCATAAGCGTTTTACACGGCCGCGGTGTCCATCGCCGCGGCCACCAGCGCCGGCAGCCTTGCCATGTCATTGAACACAAGTAGCGCGCCGGCCGCCTTCAGGCGCGCTTCCTGGCCGGCGGCGACATGCCCGCCGCCGATGAATCCCAATACTGTCATGCCCGCCGCCACGGCGGCCGTCACGCCCGTGACGCTGTCTTCCAGCACCAGGCACTGGCCCGGCGGCACGCCAAACGAGGCGGCTGCCGCCAGGTAGACGCCAGGATGCGGCTTGGCATGGCCCACCAGGTCCGGCGTAAACACCCGTCCGCCAAATAACGGTGCCATGCCGGTCCGTTCCAGCGCCGACCGCACGCGCGCGCCAGTATTATTCGACGCCACCGCTTTCGGCATATTGATGGCGGCCAGCGCCCGCAGCACGCCGGGCACGGCGCACTGCAGCCGGTCGCAATCGATTTCGACGCCCTGGCGGATCGCTGCGCAGACCTCAGGCGCCAGCGGCGCGAGACCCAGTTCGAGGAACACGCCGGTCAGCAGTGTCTCGAAGTTCTGTCCTTGACGCGGCTGGATCAGGGCGACCAGCGGCGTATCGGCGGGCACGTACGGGCGCAACTGCTTCAGCAGAGAAAACAAGGTCACGCTTTCGCTGTCGACCAGCACGCCATCACAATCGCTGATCAGGTGCGTTAAATAGACATCAGACATACAGTACTCGCATGGCGCTCTCCGGCATGGATATTCTTGAAGGGACGCCGGCCCCGACGTAGCCAGCCTGGCCAGCATACAAGCGCTGCGGGGGCCTGCGCTACGTCAAAGACCCTGTTTTATCGATACTATTTTGTGCAATTGCCATCTTTTTCCGCCAGCGTATTGCTCAGCAACATTTGACGCAATGCACAAAATTTGACTATGTATCCTCCGGGGCAACGAATATGCAAAAAAAGTATCGGTATACCCACATGGAATGAGTGGCCCCGTCGGGTTCGCCTGCATAGAATGGAACCATAAATTAAAAACACGCCCGGCCGGCAACAGGGTCGAAGCGCACGGTAACCCAGCAGGAGACACGTCATGCCAAGCATCCGCCTCGCCCCGTTCACGCCTCGCCGCCACCGCGCTTGTTCTCCTTTTCCCGCCGTCACCTGTTAAGCGACGCGAGGGAGCACATCATGAAACCCGATCTCGAAGTCGTCTGCGTGCCCGCCGATGAATCGTTTACCGCCTGGTCACACGGCTACCCCTACCGCACCGTGCGCTGGCACTTTCATCCGGAATATGAAATCCAGCTGATCACCGACACCAGCGGCAAGTACTTCGTCGGCGACTATATCGGCGATTTCACGCCGGGCAACCTGGTCATGTCCGGTCCCAACCTGCCGCATAACTGGGTCAGCGAACTGCCCGACAACCAGCCCGTGGCTGAACGCTGCCTGATCCTGCAATTCACGGCCGAATTCATGGCCAAGGCCACCGCCGCCTTTCCGGAATTGCGCACAGTCAAAACTCTGCTGGACGAATCGCGCAGCGGCCTGCTGTTTGCGCCAGAGAGCGGCGCCGCCGCCCTGCCCCTGATGCGGGAGTTGCTGACAGCGCGCGGCTGCCGCCGGGCCATGCTGTTCCTGTCGCTGCTGGAACTGCTGCTGCACGACAACGGGCGCCGCCAGCTATCCAGCCCCAGCTACCGGCCCGATCCGCACAGCTACATGGCGTCGAAGATCAACCTGGCGCTGGCCTACATCGGCAAGAACCTGTCGACCGACCTGCGCGAATCGGAACTGGCCGAACTGATCGGACAAAACGTCAGCTCGTTCTCGCGCTCGTTCAGCAAGCACACGGGAATTTCCTTTGTGCAATACGTGAACTTGCTGCGCATCAAACTGTCCTGCGAAATGCTCAGCAATAGCGCCTTGAGCATCACGGACATCTGCTACCAGGTGGGCTTTAACAACCTGTCCAATTTCAACCGCCAGTTCCTTGCCCACAAGGGCATCTCGCCCTCCAAGTTCCGCCGCTACGACGGCTTGAAAACGGCGGCGCCAGGCAACTGATTTTTCGCTTCATGCCCCGGCAGCAGGCAAGGCAAGGCTGCCACGACACCCAAAATCCATACTAAAAACCAGGAGACGATGATGTTGAAAAGAAAACTGCTTGTCCTGTCCACGACCACCGTGTGCGCCGCTGCCCTGTCCCTGCCCGCCAGCGCCGCGCCGCTGAAGATCGGCATGTCCTTCCAGGAACTCAACAATCCGTATTTCATCACCATGAAAAAGGCGCTGGAAGAGGCGGCCGCCAGCATCGGCGCCACGGTGGTGATCACCGATGCACGCCACGACGTGGCCAAGCAGACGAGCGACGTGGAAGACATGATCCAGAAGAAAATCGACATCCTGCTGCTCAACCCCACCGATTCGGTGGGCATCCAGTCGGCCGTCAAGTCGGCCAAGGCGGCCGGCGTGATCGTCGTCGCCGTCGATGCGAATGCCAACGGCCCCGTCGATTCCTTCGTCGGCTCGAAAAACTTCAATGCCGGGCAGCTGGCCTGCACCTACCTGGCCAAGAGCCTGGACGGCAAGGGCGACGTGGCGATTCTCGACGGCATCCCCGTCGTGCCCATCCTGGAACGGGTGCGCGGCTGCAAGGATGCGCTGGCGGCCTTTCCTGGCATCAAGATCGTCAGCACGCAAAATGGCAAGCAGGAACGCGACCAGGCCCTGACGGTCACGGAAAACATCCTGCAGGCGCAGCCCAAGCTGAAAGGCATCTTCAGCGTCAACGATGGCGGCGCCATGGGTGCGCTGTCGGCCATCGAGGCGAGCGGCAAGGACGTCAAGCTGACCAGCGTGGACGGCGCGCCTGAAGCCATCAAGGCCATGCTCAAGCCCAATTCCAAGTTCATCGCCACGGCCGCCCAGTACCCGCGCGACCAGGTGCGCCTGGCGCTGGCCATCGCCATGGCCAAAAAATGGGGCGCCAACGTGCCGCCGCAAGTGCCGGTCGACGTCAAGCTGGTGGACAAGGCCGGCGCCAAGTCTTTCAGCTGGTAAGCGCCGCGCCTGGCGCACTCCCCGTTTCCGCGGCCTGGCTGCGGGACGTTCTCCCTTCCTCCGGGTCCCATCATGCAGACGATCTTGCAGCTACAAAACATCACCAAGGGCTTTCCCGGCGTGAAAGCCTTGAACGGCATTAACCTGGACATCCGCCAGGGCGAAATCCACGCCCTGCTCGGTGAAAACGGCGCCGGCAAATCCACGCTGATGAAAATTCTCAGTGGCATCTACCGGCCCGATGCGGGCAGCATCGTGGTCAATGGCCAGCCCTGCGATTTCCACAGCTACAACGACGCCATCGCCGCCGGCATCGCCATCATCTTTCAGGAATTCTCGCTGATTCCCTACCTGAACGCGGTGGAAAACATCTTCCTCGGACGCGAAAGGACGAATGCGCTGGGCCTGCTGTCGAAAAAAGCCATGCGGCAGGAAGCGGCGGCCATCTTCGCGCGCCTGGGCATTGCCATCGACCTGGCGGCCGAGGTCAGCCAGCTCAGCATCGCCCAGCAGCAGTTCGTGGAAATCGGCAAGGCCCTCTCGCTCAATGCCCGCATCCTGATCCTCGACGAGCCGACGGCCACCCTGACGCCCAGCGAAGCGGGGCACCTGTTCACCATCATGCGCGAACTGAAACAGCAAGGCGTGGCGATGATTTTCATTTCGCACTACATGGACGAGATCTTCGACGTGTGCGACCGCATCACCGTGCTGCGCGATGGCCAATACGTGGGCATGACGGAGGTGGCCGCCACCGATGTCGGCCAGCTGGTGGAAATGATGGTGGGACGCAAGCTCGAAGCGAACTTTCCCGCCAAGCCCCTGCCATCCGGCACGCCGGCCATCGTGCTCGAGGCGCGCGACGTGCGCCTGAGCAAGGATGGTCCCAGCAACAGCTTCGCACTGCGGCAGGGCGAAATCCTCGGCTTTGCGGGCCTGGTCGGTTCCGGCCGCACGGAACTGGCGCTGGCCGTGATGGGCGCCCAGCCCGCCTGGCACAAGGAGATCCGCATCCATGGCGCAAAAGCCAGCCTGCGCGATCCGGCCGATGCCTTGCGGCACGGCATCGGCCTGCTGCCCGAGAGCCGCAAGACGGAAGGGCTGATCCTTGATTTCAACATCATGGAAAACATTTCCGTCAATAACCTGGGCAAATACACGGGCGCGGGCCTGATACGCCGCCCGGCCGAACTGGCCGCCACGCGGGCCGTGATGGCCAAGGTGGGCGTCAAGGCGCCCGGCCCGGGCACGCGCGTGGGCACCCTGAGCGGCGGCAACCAGCAAAAAGTGGTGATCGCCCGCTGGCTCAACCATCACTGCAAGATCCTCATCTTCGATGAACCCACGCGCGGCATCGACGTGGGCGCCAAGGCGGAAATCTACCGCCTGATGCGCGCCCTCACCAGCGATGGCTATTCCATCATTTTGATTTCATCGGAACTGCCGGAAATCACCGGCATGTGCGACCGGGTCGCCGTGTTCCGGCAAGGTGCCATCGTGGCCCTGCTGGAAGGCGCTTCCATACACTCGAGCGAGGTAATGCGCCATGCAACAACCGCCCAACACTGAGACCCTCGCCGCGCCGCGCGGGGCCGCCCCCGCCACGGCCACATCGCTGTGGGTCATGCTGAAGCAGTCGCCGGCCTTTTTTCCGCTGCTTGGCCTGCTGCTGGTATCGGCGGCCATGGCGGCCACCACCGACCATTTCTTTTCCGCCGATAACCTGGTCAATATCGCGCGGCAAGTGTCGATCAACGCCATCATCGCCGTCGGCATGACGTGCGCCATCCTCAGCGGCGGCATCGACCTGTCCGTCGGTTCCGTGATGGCGCTGACGGGTACCCTGACGGCGGGCCTGATGGTGGCCGGCCTGCCGCCCGGGCTGGCCATCGCGGCCGGCCTGGCCGTGGGCATCGCCTTTGGCGTGGGCAACGGCTTCTTTGTCGCCTACGCCAACATGCCGCCGATTATCGTCACCCTGGCCACCATGGGCATTGCCCGCGGACTGGCCCTGCTGTACACGGGCGGCTACCCGATCAACGACTTGCCGGACTGGTTCGAATTCTTTGGCCGCGGCAGCGTGCTGGGCGTGCAGACGCCGATCCTGGTGATGCTGCTGGTGTTCCTCATCGCCTATGTGCTGCTCGACCATACGCCGCTGGGCCGCTATATCTACGCCATCGGCGGCAACGAGGAAGCGACGCGCCTGAGCGGCGTGCGCGTGGCCCGCTACAAGCTGCTGGTGTACGCCATCAGCGGCGGCACGGCCGCCATCGCCGGCCTGGTGCTGACCTCGCGCCTGATGAGCGGCCAGCCGAACGCCGGCATCGGCTTCGAGCTGGACGCGATTGCCGCCGTCGTCATGGGCGGCACGGCCATCACGGGCGGACGCGGCGCCATCGTCGGCACCCTGATCGGCGCCGTCATGCTCGGCGTGCTGAATAACGGCCTGAACATGATGGGCGTCTCGCCCTACCTGCAAAACATCATCAAGGGCGTGATCATCCTGCTCGCCATTTACATCAGCCGCAACAGCAGCAAGCGCGCCTGACCACCTTTACCATTTGGAGCCTGTCATGAAGTACACCGAAGTCGAGATGCAAGCCGTGGTCTGCCACGGTCCGAAAGACTACCGCCTGCAGAAAATCACCCGCCCCAGGCCGCGCCTGAACGAGCTGCTGATCCGTATCGCCGCCTGCGGCATCTGCGCCAGCGACTGCAAATGCCACTCGGGCGCCGCCATGTTCTGGGGCGGCGACGGCCAGCCGTCTTGGGTCAAGCCGCCCGTCGTGCCCGGCCATGAATTCTTCGGCTACGTGGTCGAGGCGGGAGAGCACGGCGAAGAACACTTCGGCGTGAAAGTGGGAGACCGCATCATTGCCGAGCAGATCGTGCCTTGCGGCAAGTGCCGCTTTTGCAAATCGGGCAAATATTGGATGTGCGAAGTGCACAATATCTTCGGCTTCCAGCGCGAAGTGGCCGATGGCGGCATGGCCGAATACATGCGCATCCCGCCCACGGCCCTCGTGCACAAGATTCCCGAGAGCATTTCGCTGGAAGACGCGGCCATCATCGAGCCGATGGCCTGCGCCATCCACACGGTCAACCGCGCCGAGGTGCAGCTCGACGACGTGGTGGTGATCGCCGGCGCCGGGCCGCTGGGCCTGATGATGACGCAGATCGCCGCCCTCAAGACGCCAAAGAAACTGGTGGTCATCGACATGGTGCCGGAACGCCTGGCGCTGGCGCGCGAGTATGGCGCCCACGTCACCATCAACCCCGCCACCGACGATGCGCTGGCCATCATCCACGGCTTGACGGACGGCTATGGCTGCGATGTGTATATCGAGACGACGGGCGTGCCGGCCGGCGTGACGCAGGGCTTGAATGTGATCCGCAAGCTGGGCCGCTTCGTGGAATTCAGCGTGTTCGGCAAGGAAACCAGCGCCGACTGGTCCATCATCGGCGACCGCAAGGAACTCGACGTGCGCGGCGCCCACCTGGGCCCGTACTGCTACCCGATCGCCATCGACCTGCTGGAGCGCGGACTGGTCACGTCGAAAGGCATCGTCACGCACGACTTTCCGCTGGAAGACTGGGAGCAGGCGTTCGCGCTGGCCAACTCGCTCGATTCCATCAAGGTCCTGCTGAAACCAGCGACACACACTTGAACGGAGAAGCCGGCATGGATTACGTCATCGGTGTCGATATCGGCACGCAAAGCACCAAGGCCCTGCTGGTTTCCAGCGGCGGCGCCATCGTCGCCCAGCATGCGCACGCTTACCAGGTCGACACGCCGCGCCCTCTGTGGGCTGAACAGTGGCCGGCCGTGTGGTATGACGCCGTGGTGGCGTGCGTGCGCCACGTGCTGCAAACGGGCGGGGTGCCGGCGGCAAGCATCAAGGCCATCTGCGTGAGCAGCCTGTACGGCGGCTCAGGCATTCCCGTCGATGCCGCCATGCAGCCGCTGCATGCGTGCCTGATCTGGATGGACCGGCGCGCCACCGCCGAGGTGGAATGGGTCAATCAGCATGTCGACCTGGACACCTTGTACGACATCACCGGCAACGGCGTCGACAGTTATTACGGCTACACCAAAATGCTGTGGCTGAAGCGCCACCGGCCCGACGTGTGGGACAGCACGCGCTATTTCCTGCCGCCCAACAGCTACATCAATTACCTGCTGACGGGGGAAGTGGCCGTCGACCATAGTTCGGCCGGCAATATCGGCGGCGTGTACGACCTGGCGGCGCGCAACTGGTCGGCCCCCATGCTCGACGCGCTGGGCATCCCCGCGCACATGATGCCGCAGCGCCTGGTGGACTCGTCCGAGGTGGTGGGCGCGCTGCTGCCGCTGGCGGCGCAGCAGCTCGGTTTGCTGGCTGGCACCGCCGTCATCGCCGGCGGGGTCGACGCGGCCGTGGCCACCTTCGCCGCCGGCGCCAGCCGCGCAGGCCAGCATGTGGCCATGATCGGCACCAGCATGTGCTGGGGCTATATCCACCAGCAGACCGATGCGCGCCATGGGCTGATCAGCATGCCGCACGTGTTCAACAGCCAGTCCGACCTGTATGTATTCGGCGGCGCCATCACGGCCGGCGCGTCCGTCAGCTGGTTCCGCGACGAGTTTTGCCAGGCCGACGTGGAAGCGGCCAGGCGGCTGGGCCATGCCGATGCGCACCAGTTGATGGAAGAGCAGGCGCAGGCCGTGCCGCCCGGCGCCGATGGCGTGCTGTTCCTGCCCTATCTGATGGGCGAGCGCAGCCCCATCTGGGATGCCAGGGCCAGCGGCGCCTTCCTGGGCCTGAGCCTGTACCACAGCCGCGCCCATCTGTACCGCGCCGTGCTCGAAGGCGTGAGCTTTGCCCTGCAACACAATATCGTCACGGGCGCCAGGGGCATGGGCACGGTCGCGCTCGACGACAAGCTGATCGTCGTCGGCGGCGCCGCGCACTCGCCGCTGTGGATGCAGATCATTGCCGACATCACCGATTACCCCGTCTACACCATCGCGGAAAACGTCGAGGCGGCGCTGGGCGCGGCCTTGCTGGCGGCGCTGGGGACCGGCCTGGTCGGCAAGGAAGCGGCGCAGCGCGGCTGGGTCACCCTGGTGCCGCGCAGCACGCCGCAAGCAGGCGCCAGCGAAGCCTACCGCCGCGTCTTTGACCTTTACCGCGATGCCTACCCTGCCTTGCGGCCCCTGATGCACCGCATCAACAACGCCAACCCCACCTGAGGATCACCATGTTATTCGATTTCCGCCACAAGAAATTCATCGTCACGGGCGCTTCCAGCGGCATCGGCCTGGTCACGGCGCGCATGCTCAGCGCGGCCGGCGCGCGCGTCATTGCCGTCGGGCAAAATGCCGAGCGGCTGGCGGCGCTGGCCGAGGAAACCGGCTGCGAGCCGCTGCAACTCGACATCAGCGACAGCGATGCCATGGCGGCCGCACTGGCGCCGCTGCGCAATATCGATGGCCTGGTCAATTGTTCCGGCATCTCGCAACTCGGTCCCAGCCTGGAAGTGGAGGCCGCCAGCTTCGACCGCGTGATGGTGGTCAATGCGCGCGGCGCGGCCATGATGGCGCGCCATGTGGCGCAAGGCATGTTGCGCGAAGGGCGTCCGGGCAGCATCGTGAATGTCTCGAGCCAGGCGGCGCTGGTGGCGCTCGAGCATCATCTGGCGTACTGCGCCTCGAAGGCAGCCATGGATGCGATCACCCGCAGCCTGTGCCTGGAACTGGGGCCGCACGGCATCCGCGTCAACAGCGTCAATCCCACCGTGACCCTGACGCCGATGGCGGAACGGGACTGGAGCGACCCCGTAAAAAGCGGCCCCATGCTGGCGGCCATTCCGCTGCGCCGTTTCGCCACCTCGGAAGAGGTCGCCAAGCCCATTCTGTTCCTGCTCAGCGACGCCGCCGCCATGATCAGCGGCGTCAGCCTGCCGGTCGATGGCGGCTATACCTGCCGCTGAAGCACTTGCAATTAAGCCGGTTGCCGCTCGGCAGCCGGTTGCAGCAGGTCCGCCACCAGCGCCGGCAGCCCGGCCATGTCCTGGAACACAACTTGCGCGCCGGCCGCCTTCAGGCGCGCTTCCTGGCCGGGGGCGATATGCCCGCCGCCAATGAATCCCAATACCGTCATGCCCGCCGCCACGGCGGCCGTCACGCCCGTGACGCTGTCTTCCAGCACCAGGCACTGGCTTGGCGGCACGCCGAAGGCGGCCGCCGCCGCCAGGTAGACGCCCGGATGCGGCTTGGCATGGCCGACCAGGTCCGGCGTGAACACGCGGTTCTCGAACAAGGGCGCCATGCCAGTGCGTTCCAGCGCCGACAGCACGCGCGCGCTGACGCTGTTCGAGGCCACGGCCTTGGGCAGAGGAATGGCGGCCAGCGCCTGCGCCACGCCGGGCACGGCACGCAGCTGCGCATCGCAGGCCGCATCGACGGCATTGCCGATGGCCATGATGTCATCGGCCGGCAATGGCGGCAGGCCCAGATCCTTGTAGATATCCTGCATCAGCGGCACCAGGCGCTGGCCCAGGCGCGGCTCGATCAAGCCTTGCAGGGTGACGCCTTCGGGCAGGTTCGGCAAACGCGGTCCCAGCAACTCCAGCAGCGCTTGCAGGGCCACGGCCTCGCTGTCGATCAGCACGCCATCGCAGTCGCTGATCAAGTGGGTAAAGCGCATTGGGGTGGTAGCGGTATCAGGCATGGATTCTCCAGAAGACAACGGTGACGGGAAATGCGGCGGCCAGCCGGCACAGGCCGGCACCGCAATGAGCATAGGTGGAACAGGCGGGCATGGCCACGCCAAAAGCAAGCCGGTAGCGATACTTTTTTGCAAAGGACATGAGGCAAAGTACGCGGCACACGGCGGCGGGCATGCAGGGGCAACGGCAATACCACTTCAATACCACGCAATACCAGTGATTATCGCCGATTTTTGAAATGGCTGCCTTTGCCTGCTCAGCCGGGACAGGCCCGCTGGCGATACTGGAGCGCGGGCGCGCCCCAGTTTCTGGCGCTTACTTCAGCCAGCCGCGGTGGCGGAAATACAGGAAGGGTGCGATGGCGCTGGTAATCATCAGGCCCCAGGCCCACGGGTAGCCGAACGACCATTCCAGCTCCGGCATCAGCTTGAAGTTCATGCCGTACACGCTGGCGATCAGGGTCGGCGGCAGGAAGGCCACGCTGGCCACCGAGAAGATCTTGATGATCTTGTTCTGGTTGATGTTAATGAAACCGACGGTGGCATCCATCAGGAAGTTGATCTTGTCGAACAGGAAAGAGGTGTGGCCGTCCAGCGATTCGATGTCACGCAAAATCTGCCGCGCTTCCTCGAACTGCTCGGAATTAAGCAGCCGGCCGCGCATCAGGAAGCTCACGGCGCGGCGCGTATCCATCATGTTGCGGCGGATACGGCCATTCAAATCTTCCTCGTGGGCAATCGCGTTCAGCGCTTCGGCCGCGTGCGCATCGGTAAATTCCTTTTGCAGCACGCGCGTGCTGACTTCTTCCAGGTTCTGGTAGATGCCTTCGAGCACGTCGGCCGAATATTCGGCATCGGTGGCGTACAGGTCGAGCAGCACATCCATGTAGTCGGCGATCGAACCGGGCCGTGAGCGGGCGCGCATGCGCACAAGGCGGAACACGGGCAGGTCGTCCGTATGCATGGAAAACAGGATCTTGCGGGCGAGAATGAACGCCACGGTGATGACGCGCGAGGGGCCGTCGTCTTCTTCGCGCAGGAAATCGGTGCGCAGGTGCAAGTCGCCGTTTTCCGCTTCGTAATAGCGGGCCGACGCTTCAATATCCTTGACTTCGTCTTCGCCCGGCAGGGTGACGTTGTAGATGGCCTTGACCCAGGCCCGTTCATCATCGGTAGGGTCGGTCAGGTCGACCCACACCGGTTCGGCATTTTCGAGGTCTGCGCGGCTGTCGATCGGCACCTGGTTGAGCCGGCCATTCTGTAATACAAAGACATTGATCATGCGCGCTCTCAGCCGGATGTTGGGTTATCGTGATGTGCTGGCGCTGGCGCCAAAAATGAAAACAGCGCAAGTGTACCCGCAAAGGCCTTTTCACGACCACCCCTCCACCATGCTTTTTCACGTAAAATGTGTGGCAATGCCGCATTACGATGCTGCGCCGCAATAGTGCCAATTCGGCAGCTTTGGTTTAATGCAAACGAATCGGGCCGCCATCAAGGCAATTCGGCCGCGCCCATGCGCCGCAGGATCACGCCGGTGCGCCGGTTCAGGTAGCCGGTGTCGCGGTGGCGGTCATAAAAACGGGGGTTCGGCAGCATGACGGCCAGTTTCGCCGCCTGCGCCGCGCTCAGGCTGGCCGCGCTGACGTGGTAGTAGTGGCGCGCCGCCGCTTCGGCGCCGAAGATGCCCGTGCCAAACTCCACCACGTTCAGATAAATCTCGAAAATGCGCTGCTTGTCCATCAGGCTTTCCAGCATGTAGGTGATGATCAGTTCCTGGCCCTTGCGCACATAGCTGCGCGAACCGGACAGGAACAGATTTTTCGCCAGCTGCTGCGTAATGGTGGAGCCGCCGGCCACCACCTTCTGCTTCTTGCTGTTTTTTTCATACGCCTTTTGCAAGGCATCCCAGTCCACGCCTTCGTGCTCGGAGAAATTCGCGTCTTCCGAGGCGATGATGGCGCGTTTCAGGTTGTTCGAGATGCGGTTGTACGGCACCCAGGTCTGCTTGATGGTGGCGTTCGGGTTCTTCTCCTGCAAGACCGACAGCTGTTCGCGCATGAAAGCCGTGCTGGATGGATTGTGGTCGACCCACCACCAGATTTGCAGGAAGAAATACAGTTGCACGACGATAAACGCCAGCACGGGCACGATGAACAGCCACTTGATCCAGCCGTAGCGGCTGCCGCCGCCCTTGCGGTTGCCCTTCTTGCCGCCGCTCACAGGGCGTTGCGCAATTGCGCCAGCAAATCCTGCGTGTCCGGCCGCACGCCGCGCCACACATAAAACGCTTCGGCCGCCTGCTCCACCAGCATGCCCAGGCCATCGCGCACCTGCGCACCATGCTGGGCGGCAAAGTCCATGAAGACGGTGGGCTGGGCGCCATACATCATGTCCAGCGCCAGGGTCTGGCTGCCGAAGACGGTGACGGGCACGGGCGGCAAGTCGCCCGCCAGGCTGGCCGAGGTGGCGTTGATGACGATATCGAACACGCCCTCGGGCTGCTCGAAACCGCCGGCGCGCAGCTGTTCCGGATGCGCCAGTGCATCGGCAAATTGCACCACCAGCGCGGCGGCTGTGGCCACGGTGCGGTTGGCAATGAACAGTTCCAGCGGTCCCTGTTCCAGCAAGGGCAGCACCACGCCGCGCGCGGCGCCGCCCGCGCCCAGCAGCAGGACACGCTTGCCGGCGATGGCCACGCCGGCATTGCGCAGGATATCGGCCACCAGGCCCGCGCCATCGGTATTGTCGCCAAGAATGGCGTCGCCATCGAAACGCAGGGTATTGACGGCGCCGGCCGCCTTGGCCCTCGGCGTGAGCTCGGTAGCCAGCGCGCAGGCGTCAAGCTTGAAGGGCACCGTCACGTTCGCGCCCTTGCCGCCCTCGGCGGCAAAGCTGCGGGCCGCCAGCACAAAGCCATCCAGCGGCGCCAGCCGGCGTTCATAGACGATGGCCTCGCCCGTCTGCAGGGCAAAGGTGGCGTGAATCAGGGGGGACTTGCTGTGGGCGATGGGATTGCCGAAGACGCAATAATGATCAGGGTTCATTTCTTTTTTGCTCAATTGCTGCCGCCAGTCAGGTTAGCTTCCATTTTTTCTTCGCGGGTAAATTTGAAACGGGTGATCACCACCCACAGGTCATCTTTATCGCTCGACAACATATTCGGTGGGAAACGGCCAAACGGCGCGGCGCGGCGCACGATGGCCAGGGCGGCCGCGTCCAGCGCCGGGTTGCCCGAGCTTTTTTCCACGCGGGCGCCGCCCTCTTTCTGGTAAATCGTGCCGTCCTGGAAGATGGGGATGTACACGACCAGCTCGCCATACATCTTGCGGCCATTTTTTTGCGGGAAATTCAGCGTGCCGATTTCCTCGATGCGCTTTTGCAGGGTCTTGTAATACATGGCATAGCCGACCTCCTGCGTGCTGGGCGTAATGAAGGTCTTGCGCGGTCGCTTGTTCTGGTCTTCCACGGTCTGGCTGATCTCGGCTGCCATGCGCGCGATGGCCTTGCTGCTTTCCATCAGGTCCGAGCCGCTGGCCAGGGGATTGGGCTTGTCTTTTTCCGTCACGGGCGCGGCGCTGTAGGGCGTGGGCTTGGCCGCCTGCGTCAGCAATTCCTGCTGCTTTTGCTCCAGCTCGGCAATGCGCCGCGCGCTGGCCTTGACGCTCTCGCCCTCTTCCACCTTGCGCATGTCCGGCAAGGGCGACTTGGCGCGGCCCTTGTCTGCCTGTCCACCACCGTCGAGGCTGGCCTGCGCCAGCGCGTCGGCTTTCAGCGGCTTGTTCGCATGCTTGGCATTGACGAGGATCACTTCCAGGCCGGGATCGGTGGCGACGGCCCGCTGCGGCGCAGGGGCGACAAAATGCATCGCCAGCAAGGCGCCGTGCGCCAGCAGCGATACCGCCACGGCTATCATCAGGAAACGATTCTCTCGGAAAGACTTCACGCGCAACCCAGTTCAAACACACCATGCAAGATGGCTGAATTCTACGTCAAAGGGCGGTGCCGGCAACAGTTTTCGGCACCGCCTCGCAGCCTTGCGCTCGCCTTACTTGATCTCGGGTTCGCTGACCACGTCTTCGCTGGCCAGTTCCGCCACTTCCGTGTCGGCATCGCTGACCCGGTTGGCCGCTTCCGCCGATGCTTGCGGCGCGGCGTCGCCGTCCTCGGCAACATCGGCCGCGTCGTCGCCCGTCTCTTCCTCGTAGTCGAGCTCGGCATTGTCCGCCGCATCCGGCACGGCAGCGATTTCCAGCAGGCGCGCTTCGATGCTCAGGTCGACTTCATCCCAGCGCAGCAAGTCCAGTTTCACTTGCGCGCCGCGCGCCACCGATGGCATGCCCGGCAGCTTGATGACCAGCGGAATGTCGACCAGGCGCAGGATTTCGTCTTTCAGCACGACAGCATCGACCTGGCGCGCGTTTTCCTGGTGCAGCCAGCGCAGGCACCAGTAGCGTTCCATGTTCGACTGGAAATCGCCATACGCGGCATACGCCGCGTCAAACGCCGAGACGATGGCGAACAGGTTGGCGTCGCGCGGCTTGAACGGCGCTACCAGCGGCGCCGTCACGCCGTGCTCGGCGCAGGCGATGATTTGCCACTGGTTTACCAGATCCGTATAGCGGCGCAGGGGCGAGGTGCTCCATGCGTACTGGTCCACGCCCAGGCCCTGGTGCGGGGCAGCATGAGTAACCATGCGCACCTGCATCTTTGCCGCCCAGCTATTGCCCGTGCCGCCGCCCTGGCTGCGGTAGATGCCCGGCACGCCATGGTCGTGCAGCATCTTGCCCCAGGTACTGTTGGCAAAAATCATCAGTTCCGCGACGATCTTGTCCAGCGGCGCGCCACGCTTGCGGCGTGCCACGGTAACGATGTCGTTTTCCACATAGAAATTGAAATCGACGCGGTTGTTCTGTTCCGGCTTCAGGCCAAACGCTTCGCGCTTCTTCATGCGGCCCTGTTCCAGCTGCTGCGCCCATTGCCACAGGATGGCGAAGTCGGCCTTGTGCGGATACTCTCCCTCGCCGCTGGCCAGGGTTTCCTCGTTGACCAGGTCATCGAGCTGGTTGTGGCGCAAGTTGCTGGCGATCGGCACCAGCTCGGCGACGGTGTGCGTGCTGACGACAGCCCAATCCGCTTTTGGATCGAGCGTGGCGTACAGCGACAGGGCCGGGCAGGTCGTGCCTTCCGCCAGGGTGAAGGCGTTGACGACTTCATCGGGTAGCATGGTGATCTTGTCGCCAGGCATGTAGACGGTGGACATGCGCTGGCGCGCCATCTTGTCGATCACGTCTTCCGGGCGGATGCCCAGGCCCGGCGCGGCGATGTGGATGCCCACTTTCACTGTGCCGTCCGGCAATGGCTGCACGGAGAAGGCATCGTCGATCTCGGTGGTGGTCACGTCGTCGATCGAGAAAGCGGCCACGTCGGCCAGCGGCAGCTTGGCCGTCACGGACGGCACGGGCACGCTCGGGAAGCCGGCGCCTTTCGGGAAATTCTCGAAGAGGAATTTCGACAGGTGCAAGTCTTTAGGCGAAGCAATGCCACCGACGGCCAGCATCAGGCGCGGCGGCGTCGTGTGCAATTCCGTGCAGGCCGCTTCCAGCGCCTTGTATTCGATCGTGTTCTTGTCCGGCTTGAACAGCAGTTGCAGCACCATCGGCTGCATCGAGGCGGGCAAGCGGTTCTGTTTCAGCTCTTCCACATAGCTTGCCTGCACCAGCGCCTGCTGCTTTTTCTTTTCGATGCCGGCCAGGGCCGCTTTCAGCGACGCTTCCGGCGCCGCCTTGTAGCGGCCACGGCCTTTCTTGTAGAAATACACGGGCGCCGAATGCAGGGCCAGGATCAGGCCGGCCGCTTCCGGCGGCAAGGGAGCGTGGCCGAAATACTCGGCGCCCAGCTCGGCAAAGCCGAACTCGTCTTCGCCCGCCACTTCCCACAGGAAGTCGAGGTCGATCTCGGCAGCCACGGCCTTGGCCTGCTCCAGCAGCTCGGCAGGGGCCGGTTTTTCATACTGCAGCAGCACGTCCTTGATCTTGACCTTGGTGCGCTTGCCGCTGGCCATTTCAACCTGGTAGGCCTCACCCGCTTGCGACAGGACCGTGCCGACCTTGAAATCGCCGGATTCTTCAAAAAATAGATTCATTATTATGCTTTGTTCATTAATGTGTCGGTTGCAGCGGTGCGAGTGACAGGATGCAACTCAAACACCGCCGGCAAAAATACTTCGGTTACCAGCAGCAATCCCTGGTGACGCTGATACAGGCAGCGGCGGGCAAAAAACAGCGCCTGCTCGTCGGCGCGCCGCCCTTCCAATGCCAGCGCCGCCTGCGCCCGCTGTACCAGCGGGTGCCCGGCGCGCAAGCGGGCAAATTCCAATTCACCGCGGCGTACCATCCGGTCGCCAAACAGGGTCGTGCCCAGCGAACGTTCACCCAGCGCGGAAAACAGCGGCCAGTCCGTGGCCGTGGCCTGCATGGGCACGACCGTATGGCCAAACACGGCCGGCTTGTTATCACACCGCAACAACACCTCGCGTTCCCAGACCCGGCCCGCGCGATGCAGGCCGATGCTGGCGGCCTCGTCGCTCAGGCAACGCGCCGTTTCCTGGTGCAAACATTGCACGCGAAACGCCTGGCTGTGCGCTTTCAGCTTGGCCGTCAGCGAGCCGCCGCCCGTCAACCAGTGGCGCAGGGCGGAAGGTGCATTGACGGCATTCACATGCGCATGCCACTGCGCCTGGCGCAAGGACCCCGGCCTCACCGGCCCGCTTCCACGTCGATGCCGGCAAAAGCCAGCACGGGCGCCACGTAATCGGCAAATTCGCTGATGCCGTGGTCGCTGCCGTCGATGACGATCTGCTGCGCACCTTGATAATGCGCCAGCATGTCGCGGTAGTCGAGCACTTCATCGCCGGTGGCGGCAATCAGGAAATAGCGTTGCGGCTCAGTTATTTTCTCTACAGCATACGTGCGCAGCTCGTCGATATACTCGCGCTTGAACTCAAATGGCTTGTCCGAATGAAACTCGGTCGTCACGCCCACATGCTGCTCCAGGTCGATCAGGGGCACGATGGCGGGATTGAGCAGCACGGCGCGGCAACCAAGCTGTTCCGCCAGCCAGGTGGCGTAATAGCCGCCCAGCGAGGAGCCGATGATCGTCAGCTCTGCCGGCGCCACATGCTTGACCAGCGACAGGGCCAGCTCGATGGCCAGCTTCGGCGACGCCGGCAATTGCGGGCACAGCCATTGCGCCTCGCGGCCCAGCGCCTGCATCTGCGCGGCCAGCAGGCGCGACTTCATCGACAATGGCGACGAGCGGAATCCATGCAGATACAGAATCATCGGCCCAGGGCCTCCAGCAATTTCTGGTGCACGCCGCCAAAGCCGCCATTGCTCATGACGACGATCTGGTCGCCGGGACGGGCGCTTGCCGCCACGGCCGCCACCAGGGTATCGATGTCTTCATGGGCGCTGGCGATCTTGCCCAGCGGCGCCAGCGCGTCGCCCAGGCTCCAGCCCAGCGCGGCATGGCTGCCAAAACCGAAGACCAGGTCGGCATCCTTCAGGCTGCCCGGCAGCGCATCTTTCATGGCGCCCAGCTTCATGGTGTTCGAGCGCGGTTCCAGCACGGCCAGGATACGGGCGCTGTCGCCGACTTTCTGCCGCAAGCCGCCCACGGTGGTGGCAATGGCCGTCGGATGGTGGGCGAAATCGTCGTACACGGTAATGTCGTTGACGACGCCGCGCACTTCCATGCGGCGCTTGACGCTCTCGAAGGTGGCCAGCGAGGCGCACGCCTGGGCAATCGGCACGCCCACATGGCGCGCGGCGGCGATGGCGGCCAGCGCATTGCTGCGGTTGTGCTTGCCCGTCAGGGCCCACGCCACATGACCGGACTGCTGGCCATTGAAGTACACATCGAAGCTGCCGTCGGCCTGCTCTTGCAGCTGCCAGTTGGCATCCTGGCCGAAACTTTCCTTTTCGCTCCAGCAGCCGCGCGCCAGCACGCGCTGCAGCGACGCCTCATCGCCATTGAAGACGAGGCGTCCAATGCCGGGCACGGTGCGCACCAGGTGGTGAAATTGCGTCTCGATCGCGTGCAGATCGGGGAAGATGTCGGCGTGATCGTATTCCAGGTTGTTCATGACGGCAGTCTTCGCATGGTAGTGCACGAATTTGCTGCGCTTGTCGAAGAAGGCCGTGTCGTACTCATCGGCTTCGATGACGAAGAAGTCGGAATCGGCGCTCTTGCCATCAATCTTGCCGCTGAGGCGGGCAGAAATGCCAAAGTTCATCGGCACGCCGCCGATCAAAAAGCCCGGTGCATAGCCGGCGTCTTCGAGTATCCACGCCAGCATGGCCGAGGTGGTGGTCTTGCCATGCGTGCCGGCCACGGCCAGTACCCACTTGTTGCGTAATATATGTTCGCCGATCCACTGCGGGCCGGAGACGTACGGCAAGCTGCGGTTGAGAATCTCTTCCACCAGCGGATTGCCACGCGACACCACATTGCCAATCACATACAAATCCGGGTTCAGCCTGGTTTGTTCCGGGTCGAAACCCTGGATCAGTTCGATTCCCTGCGATTCCAGCTGGGTGCTCATCGGCGGATAGACGTTGGCATCGCAACCGGTAACTTTATGGCCGGCTTCCTTGGCCAGGACAGCCAGGCCGCCCATGAAGGTACCGCAAATGCCGAGAATATGAATATGCATGTAATCAGTGCGTAAGGTGCGCGGTGAACGCGGTTAAGTAACAGTCAGGCAATGGTCAAGCCAGTAAGACGCCGGGATAAAAAACAGCAAGTGTGAGATTTTACCCGACGCCATGGCTTTTTCCGCTTCGGAGTATCATCTCGGTCATGACGACTGATGCATTTGACGATAGCGCGCTCGTGCGCCTGGAAATTGCCGCCGCCGCCGCGCGCCTGGTGGCGCAGGATGGCGCCGACTATGGCAGCGCCAAGCGCAAGGCGGCGCGGCAGGTGCTGGGCGACGCGCCCGGCCGGGCCAATCTGCTGCCGGACAACGACATGATCGAGGAGCAGGTGCGGCAATATAACGCCCTGTTCCTGGCCGACAGCCAGCCGGCGCGACTGTTCCAGCTGCGCACCATCGCCCTGCAGGTGATGGAGGCGTTGCAACAATTTCATCCCCTGCTCAGCGGCCCCGTGCTCAACGGCACTGCCGGCCCGCACGACGAAATCTACCTGCAGCTGTTTGCCGAGAGCGCCAAGGATATCCACATCTTCCTGCTGAATAAAAATGTGCTGCTCGACATGTCGGAAAGCCCGCATTTCAAGGGGGCGCGTTATGATGCGGTCGAGACTGCCAGCTTCCTGTGGAAAAACGAAGGCGTGCACGCGGCCATGTATGAGCTCGATGACATGCGCGGCGCCCTGAAGCCCAAGGATGGCAAGGTGCTGCGCACCGATATCGCGGGATTGCGCAGCCTGCTCGCCGCCGGCCTGGCCGATGGCGCGCCGCCAGCGCCGGCCATTGCCGATCAATGAATACCTACCACTGATATAGACTAGATAGAACATGACAAAAAAGAACTGGATCGCCTGCGCCATCGTTGCCCTGATGTTTGGCGGCATGGGCGCGTATGTCGGCTTGCATAAAGAGAAGGCGGCACCGCTGACGACCACCGTCGCGCCCGGGGCCACGGGACCCGTGAATGCACTGTATGCGCTGTCGCTGCCGGATGCGGCCGGCGCCACGCAAGCCTTGTCACAATGGAAAGGTAAGAATCTGCTGGTGAATTTCTGGGCGCCATGGTGCCCACCCTGCGTGGAAGAAATGCCGGAATTGTCCGAAGTACAAGGCCACTATGCGGCGAAAAATCTGCAAGTGATCGGTATAGGCATCGATTCGGCCAGCAATATTGCCACCTTTGCCAGCAAGGTCAAGATCGCCTATCCTGTGTATGTGTCCGGCATGAGCGGCACCGACCTGTCGCGCCATTTTGGCAATACGACGGGCGGTTTGCCCTTTACGGTGCTGATCGGCGCCGATGGCGAAGTCAAAAAGACCTATCTGGGGCGCTTGAAATTTGATCAGTTGCGCGCCGATCTGGACAATTTGTAAATTCGGAGCGTGCTTTTTTCTCTTGCCAATGCGTATCTTTGGCGGCAAAATGCGGAACTTTCGCTAAAACGGTCTTCCATACATGGCAAAAAACCTCCTTCTGCTCAACGGCCCCAACCTGAATTTGCTGGGGACGCGCGAGCCTGAGGTCTACGGCGCCAGCACCTTGGCCGATATCGAACAGGCAGCAATGGCGCAAGCCATGGCTGCCGGTGCCGACCTGGTCTGCTTTCAAAGCAACCATGAAGGCGCGCTGATCGACCGTATCCATGCCGCGCGAGCGGAAGGGATCGATGCCATTGTCATCAATCCGGGCGGCCTGACCCATACCAGCGTCGCCTTGCGCGATGCGCTGGCCGGGGTCGCCATCCCGTTCGTGGAAGTCCATATCTCGAATATTTATCAACGCGAAACGTTTCGACATCACTCATTTCTCAGCGCGATCGCGCAGGGGACGATCTGCGGGCTAGGTATCGATGGATATCGGTTTGCCATCGACTTTGCGCTTAAAAAACGTTAATCTACGCGATCTGCACGCATTTAGCGCGGCGATAGGTTCTTGGACATCACCGCATCACTCATAAAACAAACTACATTCCTAGGGGTTTTACATGGATCTACGAAAACTCAAGACCTTGATCGACCTGGTCGCCGAATCGGATATCGCAGAGCTGGAAGTTACCGAAGGCGAAAGCAAGGTTCGCATCGTCAAATCGTCGGCCATGCCGCAAAACCAGATGGTCATGATGCAGCCGCAAGGCATGCAAGCGCAATACCAGCCAGCCGCCCCAGCCGCCGCGCCAGCCCCGGCTGCTGCCGCCGTCGTGGTTGCCGCCGAGCCAACCGGCTACATCGTCAAATCGCCGATGGTCGGCACCTTCTACCGTTCCTCCGCTCCTGGCAGCGCCGCGTACGTCGAAGTGGGTTCCACCGTCAAGGAAGGTGATACCCTGTGCATCATCGAAGCGATGAAGCTCCTGAATGAAATCGACTCGGACAAAGCCGGCGTCGTGACCCAGATCCTGGTCGAAAACGGCCAACCGGTCGAATTCGGTCAACCCTTGTTTGTGATCGGCTAAAAACCAGTCCACACGGCCGGCAACGGCCGTTTGCAGTTTTAGCCCCTCACACTTGTTGTTTCGCCGGCTCGCCGGCTCTCACAGACATACGCGAACCTACCATGTTTGAAAAAATCCTGATTGCCAACCGTGGTGAAATTGCCCTCCGTATTCAGCGCGCCTGCCGCGAAATGGGCATTAAAACGGTTGTAGTCCACTCCGAAGCCGACAAGGACGCGAAATACGTCAAGCTGGCCGACGAATCCGTTTGTATCGGGCCGGCCCAGTCCGCCCTGAGCTATCTGAACATGCCCGCCATTATCAGCGCCGCTGAAGTGACGGATGCACAAGCAATTCACCCAGGCTATGGCTTCCTGTCGGAGAACGCCGACTTTGCCGAACGCGTCGAGAAATCGGGCTTCGTCTTCATCGGCCCGCGCTCCGAATCGATCCGCCTGATGGGCGATAAAGTATCGGCCAAGCAAACCATGATCAAGGCTGGCGTACCGTGCGTACCCGGCTCGGAAGGCGCGTTGCCCGACGATCCGAAAGCCATCGTGCAAATTGCCCGCAAGATCGGCTACCCGGTCATCATCAAGGCCGCCGGCGGCGGTGGCGGACGCGGCATGCGCGTGGTGCACACGGAAGCGGCCCTGATCAACGCCGTGGCGATGACCAAGACGGAAGCCGGCACGGCCTTCGGTAACCCTGAAGTGTATATGGAGAAGTACCTGGAAAATCCGCGCCACGTGGAAATCCAGATCCTCGCCGACGAACACAAGAACGCCGTCTGGCTGGGCGAGCGCGACTGCTCCATGCAGCGCCGCCACCAGAAGGTGATCGAAGAAGCACCGGCGCCAGGCATCCCGCGCAAGCTGATCGAGAAAATTGGCGACCGTTGCGCCGAAGCCTGCCGCAAGATCGGCTACCGCGGCGCCGGCACGTTTGAATTCCTGTATGAAAACGGCGAGTTCTATTTCATTGAAATGAATACCCGCGTGCAAGTGGAACATCCCGTCACCGAGATGATCACCGGCATCGATATCGTGCAAGAACAGATCCGCATCGCCGCCGGCGAAAAACTGCGCTACCGCCAGCGCGACGTCATGCTGTCGGGCCACGCCGTCGAGTGCCGCATCAATGCGGAAGATCCGTTCAAGTTCACGCCATCGCCAGGCAAGATCGTCTCGTGGCATGCGCCGGGCGGTCCTGGCATCCGCGTCGATTCGCACGCCTACGCCGGCTACTACGTGCCGCCGCACTACGACTCGATGATCGGCAAAGTGATCGCTTACGGCGCCACGCGCGAGCAAGCGATTCGCCGCATGCAGATCGCCCTGTCCGAAATGGTGGTCGAAGGCATCAACACGAATATCGCCCTGCACCGCGAACTGATGATCGACGCGCGCTTCATCGAAGGCGGCACGAATATTCACTATCTGGAACAGAAGCTGGCCGACATGCCGGACCTGGGCAAGAACCTGAATGGCGGCAGCCCCAGCATCGCCAAGAAATCCGAAATCAAGGCGGGCGCATGAGCTGGACTGAAATCGTCATCGAGATCGCCCGCGACAACGCCGAGGCGATGTCCGACGCCTTGATGGAAGCGGGCGCCCTGTCGGTGTCGGTGGAAGACGCCGATGAAGGCACCGATGCCGAGCAGCCGCTGTTTGGCGAGCCAGGCATGGAGCCGAAGGAAGCGGCGTGGGAACGCAGCCGCGTGGTGGCGCTGACGGATGTTGACGCCGACCAGGCCGCCATCGTGGCCGCTGCCGCGCAAGCGGTCGGCATGGCGGAGGCGCCGGCCTTTAGCGTGCGCCCCGTGGAAGAGCAGGACTGGGTGCGCCTGACGCAGTCGCAATTTGCGCCGATTCACATCGGCAAGAATATCTGGGTCGTGCCCAGCTGGCACGAGGCACCGGATCCTGACGGCCTGATCCTGGAACTGGACCCGGGCCTGGCCTTCGGCACGGGCAGCCACCCGACCACCCGCCTGTGCATGGAATGGCTGGAAGCGCATCCCGCGCCCGGCAAGACCGTGCTCGACTATGGTTGCGGTTCCGGCATCCTGGCCATGGTGGCCAAGAAACTGGGCGCGCAAACGGTGGCCGGCGTCGATATCGACCCGCAGGCGATCGAATCGGCGCGCGACAATGCCGAACGCAATCAGTGCGACATCGAATATTTCTTGCCAGACACGTTTGCCACCTCGGCACACGCCACGGCCAAGTTTGACATCGTCGTCGCCAACATCCTGTCGAGCCCATTGAAGCTGATGGCGCCGATGCTGTCGGGCCGCGTCGCCGACGGCGGCGCGCTGATCCTGTCCGGCGTGCTGGCACGCCAGGCGGAAGAAGTGGCCGCTGCCTACGCGCCGTTCATCCAGCTGGGTGTGTGGGCCGAGCAAGACGGCTGGGTGGCGCTGCATGGCCGCCTGGGTGCAACGCAAGCGCCTGCGCCCCGCGCGGAAGGTGCATAAGCACAGCAATGGCCCTCGCCACCAAATGCCCCCATTGCAACACGATATTTCGGGTCGCTGCTGACCAGTTGAAGTTACGTGGGGGCATCGTGCGCTGTGGCACGTGCAGGGAAGTGTTCGACGGCAATGCCGCACTGGTCGATCCAGCTGCGGCATCGCCGTTTGTCACCGCCAGCCCCGCCACTGCCGCCGCACCGCTGTCCGCCGCGTATCCGGCCGAAGACAGCCTGCCGTCCGCCACGGACGACGAACCCATTTATTCCCTCGATTTCGACACCTCGTTCGATCCCTTCGGCATCCTGCCGGAAACGGCCCAGCTGAAGGACGACGCTGACGATGGCGAGCACATCGAACTCGACCTCGACCTGCCCGCCGGAGCACTGGACGACGAGCCTGCCACCCCTGTGCATGCTCCTGTCGAGGCACCCGTCAATGTGCCGGCCGCAACGCCGGAAGCCCTGCCGGAAGCCCCCTTGCCCCAGCCGATGGCGCCGTTCAGGCGCCGCCAGGTCGATGACGCGCCCGCCTTCGCCACGTATTTGCGCGACAGCCGCCACGAACCGAGCCTGGAAGCTGGTGCCGCCGCATTGCCTGCGCCCTGGAAAGTCAGCCTGGACAAGCCCGTACCGGTCGCGGCCCTTGCAGCCACGCCCGCGCGCCAGGAACCCACCCTGGCCGACCACTCGTTCGAACCGCTGGCCACCGTCCCCGATGACGCGGATCGGCCCCGCCATGCCGATGAGGTAAGTGACGCCGAAGAAGCGCCCGTGCCGCCCGCCGACGACGAACCGGCCTTCGTCATCCGGGGCCGGCGCCGCGAGCAGAGCGGCAAGGCCTTGCGCGTAGCCATGGCACTCGGCTCTGTTGCCCTGCTGCTGTTGTTGCTGCTGCAAGTGATGACCACCTTCCGCAATCCGCTGGCGGCGCAGTTTCCGCAGTGGAAGCCAACCCTGGTGGCGCTGTGCTCCGTGAGCGGCTGCCAGGTCGACTTGCCGGCGCAGATCGAAGCCCTGTCCATCGAGCAGGGCGAATTGCAGACCTTGAAGGAACAGACCTTCTCGTACGTGTCCCTGCTGCGCAACCAGAGCCGCAGCGTGCAAGCCTGGCCCAGCATCGAGCTGACCCTCAATGACGCCAACGACAAGCCCGTGCTGCGCCGCGTCATCGCGCCGCGCGACTACCTGCCGGCGAATGTCGACGTCAGCAAGGGCCTGGCGCCCCGCTCGGAGCAAACCATCAAAGTATATTTCACATTAGACCAGCTCACGGCGTCTGGCTACCATATCGCCATCTTTTACCCTTAACCGACACTATCATGACCAAAACTTCGTTGATCTGCGGCTCGCTTGCCACCGACACCATCATGCAATTTCCCGGCCGCTTCGGCGAATCCCTGCTGGCCGACCAGTTGCACAAGGTAAACGTGTCCTTCCTCGTGCCCACCATGCGCACGGAATTCGGCGGCTGCTCGGGCAACATCGCCTACAGTCTGAAAATGCTGGGCGGCGACCCGCGCATCGTCGGCGTCATGGGGCAAGATAGCGCCGCCTACCTGGAGCGCCTGCAAAAGCTGGGCATTTCCACCGCCAACATCCTGATCAAGGCCGACAGCTACAACGCGCAGTGCTTCGTCACGGCCGATGCGGACAATAACCAGATCAATGCCTTCCACCCGGGCGCCATGGCGTTTGCGCACGAAAACCCGATCGCCAATGCGGGCCCGGCCAAGGTGGCCATCATTTCGCCGGACGGCGACCAGGGCATGCTCAAGCACGCCGCCGACCTGGCCGAGCTGGGCATCCCCTTCATGTTCGACCCGGGCCAGCAATTGCCACGCTTTAACGGTGAACAGTTGATCGACTTCATCAACAAGGCCACCTACGTGTCGGCCAACGATTATGAAATGGAAATGTTGATGGAACGCACGGGCCTGACCCTGCCGGAAATCGCCAGCCGCCTGGACGCGCTGATCGTCACGCGCGGTGAAAAGGGATCGGAAATCTATACGGACGGCAAGCGCATCGACATTCCTGTCGTGGCCGCCAAGGAAGTGCTGGATCCGACCGGTTGCGGCGACGCCTACCGTGCAGGCTTGCTGTTCGGCATCACCAACGACCTGGACTGGGAAACCAGCGGCCGCCTGGCCAGCCTGCTGGGCGCCATCAAGATCGCCACCCAGGGCGCGCAAAACCATGTGTTTACGCCGGCCAGCATTGCCGACCAGTTTGAAGCGGCGTTCGGCTACCGCTATTAATATGTGGCCGCAGGCGGGATTAGCGCGGCGCAGCCACGCGTAATCCGACAACATCGCGGGCTTGGCCGGTGGTGATGTCGGCTTACGCTACGCTAAGCCGACTTACGCGCCACCTCTTCCTCGCCGCACCCGCGCGATAGGCCACAGAACCAGCACGTAGGTCGGATTAGCGCGGCGCAGCCACGCGTAACCCAACTTACGCGCCGCCTCTCGTTTTACCTCACCACAAAAATCATCCCCACCAGCACCTGCGCGATCTGCAGCAGGATCAGCGCCACCAGCAGCGACAGGTCCAGGCTGCCGACCAGCGGCACCACTTTGCGTATCGGACGCAGCAGCGGCTCGTTCAGGGCCCGCACGAAAGGTGCCAGCGGCGCATGCGGGTTGACCCAGCTGAAGATGGCTTCAATGATCAGCAAGGCCATGAAACCGTAGAGTATCCATTGCAGGAAGCGTTGCAGCGACTTGAGCAGCACGGCCTCGAACGGATAGCCGGAAATCAGCAGGACCATACTGGCCAGCAAGACGATCAGGAAAGCGCCGATCAGGCTGGCCCAGTCATACCCGCCCACGCCAGGTACCACGCGGCGCAGGGGACGCACCAGCCAGTCGGACAATTGAAAGGTGAATTGCGCCACGGACGAGGGCGGCCGCACGCGTACCGCCTGCATCCAGAAGCGCAGCAGCAGGACGCCGCCCAGCAAGGTGGCGATGGTATCAACGATCAATGTAAGGATTACGATCAGCACGACTAATTCTCCAAAAAAAAACCGCTGTGTGATTGAGTCACACAGCGGCGTGTTGCCTCATCCAGGCATCCGTATCGTGGGAATTACGATGGGCGGGTGCTGGTTGGGAATGGCCAGGCTGCAGCCGGTGCCAACACGGTTTTTGCTACAGGTGCGATAGGCGCCGATGGCTTGGCGACAGGAGCTGCCTTCTTCGGGGCGGCCTTTTTAGGCGCGGCCTTCTTGACGGCTGGCTTGGCGGCCACGGCGGCTGGTGCCGCTGGCGCTGCTGCTGCAGGTGCTGCGGCGACTGGCGCTGCTGCCACGGCAGGTGCGGCGGCTGGCTTGGCGGCAGGTTTCGCTGCAGCTTTCGCTGCCGGCTTGGCCGCTGGCTTCGCTGCTACCTTGGCTGCCGGCTTCGCCGCAGGTTTCGCTGCTGGCTTGGCTGCAGGTTTTGCTGCTACCTTGGCGGCAGGTTTCGCTGCTGGCTTGGCCGCTGGCTTCGCTGCCACCTTGGCCGCCGGCTTGGCTGCCGCTTTTGCTGCTGGCTTCGCTGCTACCTTGGCCGCTGGCTTGGCCGCCGCTTTCGCTGCAGGTTTTGCTGCTGCCTTGGCTGCCGGTTTGGCAGCGGCTTTTTTCGCTGCCGGCTTGGCTGCTGGCTTGGCTACCGCCTTGGCGGCAGGTTTCGCTGCGGCTTTCGCTGCTGGCTTGGCTGCTGCTTTTGCTGCCGGCTTGGCGGCTACCTTGGCAACAGCTTTTTTCGCTGCTGGCTTGGCTGCTGCTTTCGCTGCTGGCTTGGCGGCCGCCTTGCTGGCTGGCTTGGCTGCTGGTTTCGCTGCTACTTTGGCGACGGCTTTTTTTTTTTCGCTGCTGGCTTCGCTGCGGCTTTCGCTGCTGGCTTGGCTGCCGCTTTTGCTGCCGGCTTCGCTGCTACCTTGGCCGCTGGCTTGGCGGCTGCCTTGGCGACGACTTTTTTCGCTGCTGGCTTGGCGGCTGCCTTGGCTGCCGGTTTCGCTGCCGCCTTGGCTGCAGGTTTCGCTGCGGCTTTTTTCACTGCTGGCTTGGCTGCTGCCTTGGCGGCAGGTTTTGCTGCCGCTTTTGCTGCTGGCTTGGCGGCCGGCTTGGCAACGGCTTTTTTCGCTGCTGGCTTGGCCGCTGCCTTGGCGACAGGTTTCGCTGCCACTTTCGCTGCTGGCTTGGCCGCTGGTTTCGCTGCGGCTTTCGCTACTGGCTTGGCAGCCACTTTTGCCGCGGGCTTGGCTGCGGCTTTGGCGGCTGGTTTTGCTGCTGGTTTGGCTGCGGCTTTGGCAGCTGGTTTAGCGGCAACCGTTTTTGCTGCGGCTGCCGGCTTCTTCGCGGCAGGAGCAGCCTTGGCGGCTGGTTTCTTTACTTCTGATTTCTTAGCGGCTGTTGCCATTTGTCTCTCCTTCATCTGAGATGAGAAATTTAAGCTACAAGATTTAAACCCGTCCGACCCACCACAGGGATAGGCCAGGCGAATTATTCATCGGCACAAACGGTCGTTTGCGCTAATGAATTCGGCACCAGCTGAACTGCTGCAACTCCTCACGTTTGCAGCACTTCAGCCATCGTCGGTGCCACCCTGCTTTATCTCGCAGCTGGTGGCAAAGTCTGAATTCGGTCATTCGTTTTCGATGCCGTGCGTTTTTTCGCTCCTCGCATCGCGCTCGCCACAACACCTATGCGTCAAATAAAAAACCGCCATGCCTGAAAAAATTCGGGCACGGCGGCAGACGAAAACGGTGTGGTTTTGTGCATATCCGTGTAAATCTGTATCCCTGTTTAGCGAGGTTTTTTCGTTACCGCGCTGGTTAAAAAACCCCGCATTCTAACGCTCGCATTTGCAATCTCATAAAGTACACGAAAACCTTGTCAATGCGCAACCGGCACGACACGTTTTCGCGGGCTTTTTTGCACGATACGCGTGCTATCGCACAATCGCGCGCCAAATGCCGCCGCCAGCGTATGCGGAAACGATATTTTCGGCCCGCGATGCGGCCGCGCATGGCCTGCAAAAAACCATGCGCGCGCCGCTTCGCAGTGCCCGATGCGCACACATTTTTGCGGCGTGCCATCGGCGCTTTTCAGCGCACGGCAAAGCCGGGATTTTCGCGCGCCGGGACGAAAAAAAAGCACCGTCATGTGACGGCGCTTTTGGCTTTGGAAGACGCTGGCTTATTCCCGGTTCAACGCGCCGCCGGTCTGGTATTCCGTCACGCGCGTCTCGAAGAAGTTGCGTTCCTTCTTCATGTCGATCATCTCGCTCATCCACGGGAACGGGTTTTCTTCCTGGGCGAACAACGGCTCGATGCCGATCTGCTGCGCGCGGCGGTTGGCGATGAAGCGCAAATAGCCCTTGAACATCGGTGCGTTCAGACCCAGCACGCCGCGCGGCATGGTGTCTTCGGCGTACGCGTATTCCAGTTCCACGGCTTTCATGAACAGATCCTTGATCTCTTCGCGGCTGACCGCCATCCACGGCAGCGGGTTTTCCATCTTGAGCGTGTTGATCGGGTCGATGCCGCCGTTGCCGTGCATCGATGCGTCGCGCCGGGCCATCCGGCGCTGAAGGCGGGCGGAAGTTGCGCAGGGAATTGAGCGGCGACTCGCGGACGAACAGGATCGGGGATGCATCCTTGTGGCGGATCGGACGCGCGAATATCGCGCCACAAAAGAAAAACGCCGTCACAGGACGGCGCTTTTGGCAAAACAGGATGAGGCACCCCGCCTTGTATTTTTACTTCAGTGCTGGCTTATTCCCAGTTCAACGCGCCGCCGGTCTGGTATTCCGTCACGCGCGTCTCGAAGAAGTTGCGTTCCTTCTTCATGTCGATCATCTCGCTCATCCACGGGAACGGGTTTTCTTCCTGGGCGAACAGCGGTTCGATGCCGATCTGCTGCGCGCGGCGGTTGGCGATGAAGCGCAAATAGCCCTTGAACATCGGCGCGTTCAGACCCAGCACGCCGCGCGGCATGGTGTCTTCGGCGTACGCGTATTCCAGTTCCACGGCTTTCATGAACAGATCCTTGATCTCTTCGCGGAAGGCTGCCGTCCACAGCTGCGGGTTTTCCATCTTGATCGTGTTGATCAAGTCGATGCCGAAGTTGCAGTGCATCGATTCGTCGCGCAGGATGTACTGGTACTGCTCGGCCGCGCCCATCATCTTGTTCTGGCGGCCCAGCGCCAGGATCTGCGTGAAGCCGACGTAGAAGAACAGGCCTTCCATCAGGCAGGCAAAGACGATCAGGGATTTCAGCAGCTTCTGGTCGTTTTCCACCGTACCGGTGACGAACGCAGGGTCGGTCAGGGTGTTGATGAACGGGATCAGGAATTCATCCTTGTCGCGGATCGACTTGACTTCGTTGTAGGCGTTGAAGATCTCGCCTTCGTCCAGGCCCAGCGATTCGACGATGTACTGGTAGGCGTGCGTGTGGATCGCTTCCTCGAATGCCTGGCGCAGCAGGTACTGGCGGCACTCGGGCGCCGTGATGTGGCGGTAGGTGCCCAGCACGATGTTGTTGGCGGCCAGCGAGTCGGCGGTAACAAAGAAGCCCAGGTTGCGCTTGACCAGGCGGCGCTCGTCGTCCGTCAGGCCGTTCGGGTTTTTCCACAGCTCGATATCGCGCTGCATGTTGACTTCCTGCGGCATCCAGTGATTGGCGCAACCGGCCAGATATTTGTCCCACGCCCACTTGTACTTGAACGGCACCAACTGGTTGACGTCGGTCTTGCCGTTGATGATGCGCTTGTCGTCGGCATTCACGCGGCGCGCGACTTGCTCGGCGTTGGCTTCGGACGGCTCGGCACCGGCCGGCAGGTTCAAATCGGTATTACCCAGTGGCGCTTGCTGCGCCGGACGCGGCACAGCTGCCGACGTGGTTTCATCATCCCATGACAACGACATATTCTTCTTCCTTTCCATGCCGGCGAGCCGGCGGTCCGCAACAGGCCCGTTGTATCGGACAATGCGAACATTGACAACATTGAATCAGCCCAGAAGCTCTGGGCTGACAACTTTAAATTTCTTAAAAACCGTCGCGAGCAAGTCCGATATCGGGTCGAGTAGCGGAGCCGTACTTTAGTACGGTGAGCACCGCAGAACCCGAGAGGGGGCTGCGCAGCAGGTTTTTACTGGCAGGCTTCGCACTCTTCGAAACCGTCATCACCCGGACGCAAGTAGCAAGCTTCGCCATCGGCGTCGTCCGCCGCCGCTGCCACCACTGGCGCCACGGCGACAGCCGCTGCCGCTGCCACGACCGCCGCCTGGGCGCTGTGCGCGCTGGCCGACATGCCGCCGTCGACTGCCACGGCGTTCAGTGCGCCCGTCTTGGAGGTCGATTTCTCCATGTGGGTAGCGGCGATGGTACGCAGGTAGTAGGTGGTTTTCAGGCCACGCAGCCATGCCAGTTTGTAGGTCTCGTCCAGTTTCTTGCCCGATGCGCCAGCCATGTAGATGTTCAGCGACTGGGCCTGGTCGATCCACTTCTGGCGACGCGAAGCCGCTTCCACCAGCCAGCTTGGCGACACTTCAAAGGCGGTGGCGTAGATATCGCGCAGGTCTTGCGGGATGCGGTCGATCTTCACCAGCGAGCCGTCGAAATACTTCAGGTCGGAGATCATGACTTCATCCCACAGGTCGCGCGCCTTCAGGTCGCGCACCAGGTAGCCGTTGATCTCGGTGAATTCGCCCGACAGGTTCGATTTCACGTACAGGTTCTGGAACGTCGGCTCGATACAGGCCGATACGCCAATGATGTTCGAGATCGTCGCCGTCGGGGCGATCGCCACGCAGTTCGAGTTGCGCATGCCGAACTTGGCGATGCGTTCGCGCACCGGGGTCCAGTCCATGGCCGACGAGGAATCGACTTCCAGGTAGCCGCCGCGTTCTTCAGCCAGCAGTTTCACCGAGTCTTGCGGCAGGATGCCACGGTCCCACAGCGAACCGGCGTACGATTCATAGCGGCCGCGCTCTTCGGCCAGTTCCGTCGACGCCAGGTAGGCGTAGTAGCAGACGGCTTCCATCGAGGTGTCGGCGAACGACACGGCGGCGTCCGAGGCGAACGGGATGCGCATCATGTGCAGGCAGTCCTGGAAGCCCATGATACCCATGCCGACCGGACGGTGGCGCATGTTCGAATTGCGCGCCTTGTCGACGGCGTAGTAGTTGATGTCGATGACGTTGTCGAGCATGCGCATGGCGGTGCGGACGGTCTTGGCCAGCTTGACGTGATCGAGCTTGCCTTCCTTCATGTGCGCCGGCATGTTGACGGAACCCAGGTTGCAGACGGCGATTTCATCGCTGCTGGTGTTCAGGGTGATTTCCGTGCACAGGTTCGAGCTGTGGACGACGCCGACGTGCGACTGCGGGCTGCGGATGTTGCAAGGATCCTTGAACGTGATCCATGGGTGGCCCGTTTCAAACAGCATCGACAGCATCTTGCGCCACAGGTCCAGCGCGGCAATCTTCTTGAAGACGCGGATTTCGCCGGCGGCGGCCTTGGCTTCGTAGCCCAGGTAAGCCTGTTCAAACGCCTTGCCGACCTTGTCGTGCAGGTCTGGCGTGTCCGATGGCGAGAACAGGGTCCAGTCGCCTTTTTCCATGACGCGCTTCATGAACATGTCGGGAATCCAGTTCGCCGTGTTCATGTCGTGCGTGCGGCGGCGGTCGTCGCCCGTGTTCTTGCGCAGGTCGAGGAATTCCTCGATGTCCATGTGCCAGGTTTCCAGGTAGGCGCAGACGGCGCCCTTGCGCTTGCCGCCCTGGTTGACTGCCACGGCCGTGTCGTTGACCACTTTCAGGAACGGCACCACGCCTTGCGACTTGCCGTTGGTGCCCTTGATGTGGGCGCCCAGGGCGCGCACTGGCGTCCAGTCGTTACCCAGGCCGCCGGCAAACTTGGCCAGCAGCGCGTTGTCCTTGATGGCGTCGTAGATGCCTTCCAGGTCATCGGAGACGGTGCTCAGGTAGCACGACGACAGCTGCGAGCGCAGGGTGCCCGAGTTGAACAGGGTCGGGGTCGAGCTCATGAAGTCGAACGAGGACAGCAGGCTGTAGAACTCGATGGCGCGCGCTTCGCGGTCCGCTTCGTTCAGCGCCAGGCCCATGGCCACGCGCATGTAGAACGCTTGCGGCATTTCGATGCGCACGTCCTGGATGTGCAGGAAGTAGCGGTCATACAGGGTTTGCAGGCCGATGTAGCCGAACTGCAAGTCGCGGTCAGCCACGATGGCTTTGGCCAGGCGCTCCAGGTCGAAGCTGGCGAGTACCGGGTTCAGCAGCTCGGCGGCGATACCCTTGGCAATGTATTGCGGGAAATACGTCAGGTATTCGGCGGCAGCGGCCGCTTGCGGCACTTCCTTGCCGAACACTTCCTTGCGCACCGTGTGCAGCAGGATGCGGGCCGTCACCTGGCTGTAGGCCGGGTCTTTTTCCATCAGCGCGCGCGCCGCCAGGATGGCCGACTTGTGCAGCTCTTCCACCGGCACGCCGTCGTACAGGTTTTTCACGGTTTCGGCCAGGATGGCGTCGGCATCGACGTGCTTTTCCAGGCCGGCGCAGGCAGCGTTGATCAGGTCGCGCACTTCCTGCATGTCCAGCAGGCGGCGTACACCGTTGTCCAGCACGTTCAATTGTGGCGTGGACACTTGCGCGGAGGCACCTTGCGCCTCCTTCTGCAGGCGGCGCTCTTCCATGTGCTTGGCACGGTACAGCACGTAGGCACGCGCCACGTCGTGCTCGCCCGAACGCATCAGCGACAGTTCCACCTGGTCTTGCACGTCTTCAATATGAAAGGTGCCGCCGCCCGGATGGCGACGTACCAGTGCGGCCACCACGCCATCCGTCAATTGTTCCACCAGTTCGCGGATGCGGGCCGAAGCGGCACCCTGGCCGCCGTTGACGGCCAGGAACGCCTTGGTCATGGCGATGGCGATCTTCGAAGGCTCAAATGCCACCACCGCGCCGTTGCGACGGATGATGCGATAGTCGCCCAAGGCCGCGCCCGTACTCGCCACGCTATTGGCCGCGCCTGGCGCTGGCGATACTGGCGTTGGATGGATGGAAATATCTTGTGGTGATTGCATTGAAGCTCCCGTTGTCAGCTAAAGTCAGCCTGCAGTTTTGCTGCCGCGTGTGTTGTTGAATAGAACGCCCGATGTTCAGGGTTTCTTCAGTTAATTTTTATTGCCAAATAGTAAATAATACACAGTCAGAATTGATGCCGCCAACCATCACTGCCCGGCTGGCGCGAAACACGATCAAGGGTGATAAACCGCCAGTTCTCATTGCCATATCAGCAAGTAGGGTGGCTTTGATAATAATTCTGGAAACGTCTGTGATGGCACTACATATAGTCGCTAAGTTCAATTTCTGCACTAATTGTAGTGCCCATCGAAAGGCGATGCAATAGTTTTCCGGCATCCGTCCGCGTAATTTTTTGTCTTTTCTTATACGATTTCGGTTGACTTTTCAGGGCATGGATGGAAAGCCCAACACCCGCGTAGTAAGCGCTAACGCCGCCCGCTCGCGTTGACTTTCCAGCCATATTTCCTGGTATAAATTCCAGTCAAAAAAGGGCCCCGGATCCGTCTTCCTTCCCGGCGCGATATGCTCATGGCCGCGCACTTCGGCCAGTCCGTAGCGCGCCGCCAGCGCCGCCGTCAGTGCGGCCAGCACGCGATACTGCCGCGGCTGGAACGCCACGTGGTCCGAGCCTTCCATTTCGATACCGATGGAATATCCATTGCACTGCGGGCGTCCCTGAAACGAGGACGTGCCGGCATGCCAGGCACGCTGGTCAGCCGAAACATATTGCAACAGCGCACCATCGCGCCGCACAAAAAAGTGCGCCGACACCTGCAAACCACGCAGGTCGGCAAAAGAAGGATCGGCATTATAGTCTACCCGGCCGGTAAACAAGTCCGACACATGCGGCCCGCCAAAGCTTCCGCCGGGCAAACTGATGTTATGGATCACCAGCAAATCGACAAGCGCGCCTTCCGGGCGGGCATCGCAGTACGGCGATTCGTAGCGCACGGCGCCATCGCACCAGCCATCTTCATCTATCGTCCATGCCATCATCAAGGTCGCGGTTCCTGTATCGTCAACTTTTGCATTTTGTAACGCAACTGGCGCACGCTGATGCCCAGTTGCCGCGCCGCCCGCGCGCGGTGGTAGCGCGCCTGCGCCAGTGCCAGCACGATCATGTCGCGCTCGGCTTGACGCAAATACAATGCTAGTGGCATCGCCGCCGCTTCGCCATGCACCTGCATGCCCGGCAGGGACAATTGCCGCTCCGCCCCGGGCGCGCTGGCGCGCAGGGGCAGCACCGGCGCCAATCCGGCGCCCTCCCCCGGCAACCCCAGGCCATCGACGCTGATCACGCCGCCGTCGGCAAAGGCCAGCGCCCGCTCCAGCACGTTTTCCAGTTCGCGCACATTGCCCGGAAACGCATACGCGCCCAGCGCCGCCAGCACGGCGGGCGCCAGGCCCGCCACCTGGCGCGGCGCCAGAATTGCCTCACATAATACTCCCAGATCGGCCAGCCGTTCACGCAAGGCCGGCACGGCCAGCTCGATCACATTGAGCCGGTAAAACAGGTCCTGGCGGAAGGTACCGGCCGCCACGCCGCGCGCCAGGCCCTGCTGGCTGGCGCACAGGATGCGCACATCGACGGCCTCATCCCGGCTGCCGCCCAGCTTGCGCACGCGGCGCTCCTGCAGCACGCGCAAGAGCTTGACCTGCATCGACAGTGGCAAGTCGTCCACTTCATCGAGCAGCAGGCTGCCGCCATGGGCCGCCTGGAACAGGCCCTGCCGTTCGTGCGCGGCGCCCGTATAGGCGCCCGGACGGCAGCCGAAGAATTCCGCTTCCATCAGCGCTTCAGGGATGGCGCCGCAATTGACGGCGATAAACGGGCAAGCGGCCCGCGCGCCCTGCGCATGGATGGCGCGCGCCACCAGCTCCTTGCCGCTGCCCGATTCACCACGGATGGCGACGGGTGCGGCGCAACGGGCGATACGGCCGATCTGCGCGCGCAGCGCCTGCATGACGGCCGAGTCACCGACCAGGGGCGGCGCGAACGGCAGGGCGCCGGTCGTCCTCTTCTCGGCAATGGCCAGGCTGGGTGCACTGGCACTGGCACTGGCACTGGCGCTGGCACTGGCACTGTGGCTGAAGCTGTGGCTGGGCATGGCGGCGAGCCTTTCTGCGAAAGCGCGATGCGGCGCTTCCTGCAGATGCTACGCCTGGCGGACGGCGGGGGACGTTACGATACGGCTGAGCAATGCGGGACAAGCAACGCCGGATCAGCGATGCCGCTGGGCACGCCGCTTACAAGGTGGCGTGCGCGTGGCTGCAGTAATCGTGGCCCTTGGCCTGCACGTTTTCGGAGGCCGGGTAATACACGCCGCAATGGGCGCAGCACAGCATCAGCTCGGCGTCAGGCAATTCCTGCGGCCGCGCCGGCGGCGTAAACGGGTTTGGCCGCTGCTGCTGTTGCGCGCGGGCGCGCTGCTGCATGCCCCGGATCTTGCTGCGGATCGCAAACAGCACCAGGAAGACCAGCGCCAGCCAAAACAAAACACGTGTCATGCGAATCCTCGGTGTAAAACCACTTCAAGTACAAAACGGCTGCCGACATAGGCCAGCAGCAAGGTAGCGAAACCGGCCAGGGTGAAGCTCAGGGCCGTCTTGCCGCGCCAGCCGCGAAAGCGGCGTCCGGCCAGCAGCGAGGCGAACAGCAGCCACGACAGCATGGTAAACACGGACTTGTGATCCCAGTTCAGCGCCTTGCCAAACAGCTGTTCGGAAAAGACGATGCCCGACAGCACGGTCAGGCTGAGCAGAATGAAGCCCAGGCCAATCATGCGGAACAATAACTTTTCCATCGTCAGCAGGGCCGGCAGCTGGTCCAGCGCGGTGCCGATGAAGCCGCGGCTTTCGCTGCGCGTATGCAGGCGCGATTCCTGCAGCGCCATCAGCACGGCGTGGAAAGCGGCGATCGTCAGGGTGCTATAGGCAAGCACTGCCACGGCGATATGCCAGCCGAAGACGGCCGACTTGCCTTCCATGCTGACCTGGCTGCCGGGAAAGGCCCAGGCCAGGCCGATGGCGATGACGGCGCTGGGCATGACCATGCGGCGCAAGCCATCGAGGCTGAAATTGCGGTTCTCGATCCAGTACGCGCCGACCGACACCCATAGCGCGGCCGACAGCATGGCCGAAAAGCCGAAGCGCAAGGTGCCTGGCGCCATCAGGTCGAACCACAGGGTGGCGGCATGCGCCAGCCATGCGGCACCGGTCAGCCCGGCAATGAGCCGGCCACGGGACAAGGGGAGCACCGCGCACACTGTATACAAGAGCGCGGCGACGAGAAAGAAATAAGTCTGCATGTTTTAAGTTTACACCATAGCCGGCAAGCGCGATTCAAGCGGCAGCCCGGGCGGCAGGCACGACGCCGCCAGCCGATCACCGCCAGCCTGCCATGATATCGCGCCTGAGGCGTGACAGGGTGGCGTGCCCTCAAGATTTTGCCAATCTTTCCCGGGCTGGCGGACCGCATGCGCCGGCGATGTTGCCATCTTGATTAGCCAGTCCTATAATTATATCCACAGAGCAACTTTCAACTACCGTTACTTCCTTTCACCACTCTCCTTGACCATGTTCTCTTTCAAAAAATTTTCCTGGACTTTCCTCCTGCTGGCCGCCTGCACCGTATTAAGCGGCTGCATGAAAGACGCACCGTCCCAGTCCACCTACGAGGAATATTTCCGCACGTCTATCCAAAGCTATGACCTGTACAAGGATTACTTTGAGATCGCGAAGCTGGAAAAGCTGAATGGCTGGAAAGAAAACGAACAGTATGAAATCAAGGCCTCGGCCATCCTGCGCGCCAAGGTGGGCTACCTGGAATTGCTGGCCGACGTGGCCGACAAGCTGGAAACGCAAGCCAAGACGGACAGCTCCGTGGGCATGAGCATGGGGCTGGGCCTGATGGCGCGCGGCATGGGCGGCGAAAACAAGGCCTTCCGCGACTTCTGGGCGCAGCAACAAGAAAAGCAGGCGATTCCCGCACCGCTGCTGGCGCGCCAGGCAGCCATGACGGCCGAGCGCTTCGACAACCTGCTGCAATGGGCGGACCAGATCGTGCTGGACAATTACGGCGCCATCATCAATCGCCAACTCAAGAAAGGCGATGAACTGACGCGCATCTACACCCTGAGCTTCCGGCAGACGGAGAAGGGCTGGATGGGCTTTAACGCGCGCTAGGCTCCACGCGCCGCGCCAATGAAAAAACCTCCGCGCCATCACTGGCGCGGAGGTTTTTTTTAACGGCTGGCTGATTTACTTCACGTTCAGGCTCTTTTTCGCCTGCTCCAGCAAGTCCGTCTTGACCCAGTCCTTGGCCACGGGCGGCTTGGTCATGCGTCCCACGCCCGTTTTCACCATCACATCGGTGGTGATCTGGATGTGCTCGGGCGTGATGTCATATGAATACGGCGAATTGCTGATCGCATCGTCGAAGTCATCCTTGGTGATCTGGCCGCGGAAGATCACTTCGCGCACGTATTTTTCCGCCGTCGCCTTGTTGTCGATAAAGGTCTTGGTGGCTTCGACGAAGCAGCGCATGAATTTTTCCGCCACGGGACGGCGTTCCTTGTAGAACTTCTCCGTCATCACCATGGTGCGCACGGGTTCGCCGATCGGCGTGTCGTACGGCTTGATGACTTCCGTGCCAAAGCCCTTGTTGATGGCTTGCGACGATTGCGGCTCCGACTGCATCATGGCGTCGATATTCTTGCCCATCAGCGCCTGGTTCAGGTCGGCGTAGGCAAGAAACACCAGCTGCACGTCCTTGCCCTTGGTTTCGGCATACGTCAGGCCCGCCTGCGACAGCTCGGCCAGCAGCAGCACTTCCTGGATGCCGCCGCGCGTCACGCCCACGCGCTTGCCCTTCAACTCCTTGACGCTGCTGATCTTTTGTCCCGCGCCCGCCACCAGGCGCGCGCCGCCCTTGGCAAAGCCGGCCACCACGTAGATGGGCGCGCCGCCGGCACGGCCGGAAATGGCCGCCTCGGATGCCGTCGCGCCCACGTCCAGTTCGCCCGCGATGATCGCCTGCATCACGTCGAGTCCCTTGGCGAAGATATGCTCTTCGACCTTGATGCCGCACTTGGGCGCGATTTCCTTGATGTACGACACGGCGCCGTAATGGGCGAATTTCAGATTGCCCAGGCGCACGACTTCCTGCGCCTGCGCCTGCACGGCGCCCAGGCCAAACGCCAGCATGAGGGCGGCGGCGATACCGCTTTTCAAGCCCACATTGTTCAAGGTTGATTTTTTCTGCATCGGGTTCTCCTGTGGTGGTTGGTGTGTGCCCGCAAGGGCACGCGAAACACTGCTTTTATTATGGGGAGATAGTACCGTGTGTTAGAGCCAGGGCAACATTTTTTTTTGCCCTGGACTGGCCCCGCCTGTTTAAAACGTGGCGCGCAACGTCAGGCTGGCATTGCGCGGCGCACCGTACCAGTTGCCGCCGCCCGTATAACCCGTCTTTTCATAGTAACGCTTGTCAAAGAGATTATTCACGTTCAGGGCCAGCGACCAGCGGGGATCGATGCGGTACTGCGCCAGCGCGCTCCAGACCGCATAGCCACCCTGCGTAAACTGGAAGTCCTGCTCCGCGCCATCGCGCGTGACCACCGTGCCGCTCGTATAGTTGGCGCTCTGGATGGCGACATTGCCGCCCACCTTCCAGGCCGACCACGCGCCAGGCAAGGTATACGCCGTGGACAGCTTGAACAGATGCTTGGGCGTGATGCTGCTGAAAGGCAAGCCCGTGCTGTCATTCTTGCTGTGATTAAAGGTATAGCCGGCGGCGGCCTGCAAGCCAGGCAGGAGTTCGCCGCCCACTTCCATATCCACGCCGCGGCTAGTCACCTTGCCCTGCGGCAGATAGCAGCAATTGCCCGCATACAGATCGGTTTCTTCAGGATAGCCGGGATCGAGCACGGCCTCGCCGCTGCGTTCGACATGGAACAGGCTGAAGGTGGCATTCAGGCGGCCGTCGAGCAGCTCGCCCTTGAAGCCGCCTTCATAGCTCTTGCCCGTGATGGGCTTGAGCGAGGTGCCCGGCACCGGTCCCGCCTTGTACAGCGCCTGCGGCTTGAAGATGGCCGAATAGCTGGCATACGCCGACCACTGCCCGTTCAGGTCATAGATGATGCCGCCATACGGCGTCAGCTTGGTCGGCTCGCTGAAGCGGCTGTCCGAATCGGGCGACCACACACCCGTGTCGCCATCGAGGGATGACACATATTGCTTGAACTTGTAACGGGCCAGGCGCGCACCCAGCACCACATGCAGCTGCTCGCTGGGGTGCAGGCGCACGGTGCCATAAGCGCCATACTGTTCCTGCTCCCAGGGATGGAAACGGTACCAGACAGTACCATTGTCGCCCCCCGCCCACGGCGTGGCATCGGGATCGAAGGGATTGGCCGGCGTACTGCCCGCCCCCGTCTGCCGGGCCGAATCCCAGTAGCTCGTCACTTTTTGCCGGTCCGCGCCCAGCAGCAACTCATGCGTGCGTCCCAGCAACTTGAAGTTGCCCGTCAAGTTCAGGTCCAGCACATTCTGGTGATTCCAGGCAGTGTTGCGCGTACCGGCCCACACGACGCCGCCGCTGCCGCCCGGCTCCACCGCACCCGTGGTAAACGTGCCGCGTCCCCTGGCGCTCTGCTCGACATGGCTGGCATTCAATTTCAGCTTCCAGCCAGAGACAAAGCGGTGTTCGAGCTGGGCAAACAGTTCCGTGACCTCATTGTCGACGTAGCCCCAGGGCTGGCTCAGGTTGGTCGAGCGCGGCAAGTGTACATCGGCGCCGTCCGCATAGCGGGGCAAGCCGGAACCGCTGCCCGTCGTATCGCGCTTGGCGTGCGAACCGCCAACGGTCAACAGCGATCCCGTGGGCAAGTCCGCTTCCAGCACGCCGTACACGAGCGCCTTTTCCGTGCGGAAATGACGCATGAAGGAACCATCATTTTCATACATCGCCACGACACGCCCGCGCAGCCGGCCGTCATAGGCGAGCGGGCCGGTAGCGTCGATGTCGGCGCGATAATTGCTCCAACTGCCCGCCGACAGGCCGGCCGTCAGTTGCCGGTGTTCCAGTGGTTTCTTGCGCGCCAAGTTGATGACGCCGCCCGGATCGCCGGCACCGGACAGCAAGCCGGATGCGCCGCGCATCACCTCGACCCTGTCGTACATCGCCATGTCCTGGATCGCCGTGGCGGTGTAGCTGCCAATATTAAAAGGCGCGCCGCCATCGATCTGCATGCTGTCGATCTGGAAGCCGCGCGAATAAAAATTGTAGGCGTGGCCATTCACGCGCTTGGACGTGATACCTGGCGCCAACGCCATGGCGCCGCCGATATCCTTGACGTCCTGATCATCGAGCTGCTGGCGCGTGATGACGGACACCGACTGGGGAATCTCGCGGAAGGACTGATCCGTCTTCGAGGCGATGCTGGTGACGCGGCTGGTGTACGAGCCCGTGCCTTCCGTGCTGCCATCGGCGGCGCGGCGCGCGCGCACGCGGATCGCGGCCAGGGTTTGCTCGCCAGGAGTGCTGGCAGCGGCAGCGGCAGGTGCGGCGGGCGCCACTTTTTGCAAGGTATAGCTGCCGTCGCTGCGGCCGACGACTTCCAGCCCGCTGCCGGCCAGCAGGAGGGCGAGCGCTGCGCGCGGCGTATGGCTGCCGCTCAGCGCGGGACTGTTCAAGCCCGCCGTCAGCGCGGGATCGAAGGACAGGGCGATCCCCGCGTCAACGGCGACGGTGGACAGGTTGCGGCCCAGCGGGCCGGCCGGCAGTACGATGCTGCGCGCGGCGGGCGTATCGAGCGACGCCGCATGGGCGGGTGCGGCCATGGCCAGCACGGCCAGGTGGACAGAGAGAAAGACGATGGAGCGGAGGGGAGCAGCGGGCATGACGTTTCCTTTGATTGGGCGGTATTCCTCCCCTTGCCAGCCCGGCGCGACAAAAGTGTCAGGTTTCTTCAACTATTTATTCAGGCGCATCCAGGGTGAGCCAATACCCGCCAAGCCGCGTGCGCGCCACCACGGGATAGGTCGACACCAGCATCACCAGCGCCGCATCCGTGTCCGTGATGGGGAAGGCGCCCGAGACGCGCACATCGGCGACGCGGGGATCGCAGCGCACGATGCCGGGCCGGTAGCGGCCCAGTTCCAGCGCGAAGTCGTGCAGGCGCATGGCGTCGGCCAGCAGCATGCCGCGCTGCCAAGCCAGCGCTCCGGCAGCCAGCGCTCGCGGTTCGCCGATGGCCGCCGCCGTGAAGGCCACCTGCGAACCCGCCGCAATGAGGTGCTGCGCACCGCTGCGCGCCTGCACCCGCACGCGGCTTTCCCGCACGGCCAGCATCGTCCGGCCCGCTTCCTGGCGCACGGAAAACACCGTGCCCAGCGCTTCGAGCCTGCCTTCGGCCGTGGCGACGAAGAAGGGCCGGCGCTGCGCATCGGAGGCGGTATGTACGGCGATTTCACCGCGCCGCAGGGTCAGCAGACGCTGTGCGCCATCGAACTGCACGTCCAGGGTGGTGGCCGTATTGAGGCTGATGCGGCTGCCGTCGGCCAGTTCGATGTTACGCCGCTCGCCCGTCGCCGTCTGGTAGTCATGGCGCCAGCCCTGCCGTTCGGCCAGCAGCCAGGCGCCGGGCACCACGGCCAGCAAGGCGGCCAGTTTCAGCAGCGCGGCGCGGCGCGCGGAGGTCCGGTCCGATGAACGGGACCGGTCCAGCGCCGGCATGGCAAGCTCCGGTGGCAAACCGCCCAGTTTGCCCAGCAGCGCTTCGGCGCGGCGCCAGGCGCGCGCATGTTCCGGGTCGCTGGCGCGCCAGCGTTCGCATTCACACCGCAGCTGCGTGCTGGCGGCGCCCGCGTGCAGCTGCATCAGCCAGTCGGCCGCCTGCTCCAGGACGAGCGGATCGATGCGCCCGTCTTTTTCCGCTGCGGCCACCCTATTCTTCCAGTTGCAGGCAGGCCAGGAAGGCCTGCTTCATATAGCGTTTCACGCTGGCCAGCGAGATGTCGAGCCGCACGGCGATGGCGTCATACGTGAGGCCTTCCAGCTGCGACAGCAGGAAAGCGCGCCGCACCACGGCCGGCAAGGCGTCGAGCATGGCATCGACCTGGTGCAGGGTTTCCAGAATCAGATACTGTGCTTCGCACGACGGCGCTTGCGCTTCGGGCAGCAGGGCGATGGCGTCCAGATAGGCGCGTTCGAGCGCCTGGCGCTGGTACCAGTTGATGAGGATGCCGCGCGCCACCGTTGTCAGGTAGGCGCGCGGCTGGCTGATGGCGGCGATGTCGCGCCCCGCCAGAATGCGGATGAAGGTGTCGTGTGCCAGGTCGGCCGCGTCGGCGGCATTGCCCAGCTTGTAGCGCAACCAGCCATACAGCCAGCCGTGGTGCTGCTGGTACAGCGCCTGGGCGGCGGGCATGGGAGAGGAGTGGTCTTGCTGTAGGGCGAAGTCGGCGGCCGGCATGGCATCCTTTCTGTCAGGCGCCTAGCACCAATGCAAATAAGAATTATTCTCATTTTAGCCGAAACAACAACGCCGGCGCAATGCCTGGCCGCGATGGCTGGCACTGCGCCGGCGTTTTTACAACAGCCGACCTTACTGGCCAGCCAGCGCCACCACAGGGTCGAGCCCCGATGCCTTGCGCGCCGGCATGAAGCCAAACACCAGTCCCGTCACCACGGCGCAGCCAAAGGCGCCGGCGATGGCGCTGAGCGAAAAGATCACGGGCACGTCCCACACCAGCAGCAGGCCGGCCACCGTCACGCCGACCACGATGCCGGCCACGCCGCCCACCACCGACACCAGCACGGCTTCGGTGAGGAACTGGCGCAGGATGTCGCGCCGGCGCGCGCCCGTCGCCATGCGGATGCCGATTTCACGCGTGCGCTCGCGCACCGTCATCAGCATCACGTTCATGACGCCGATGCCGCCCACCACCAGGGAAACGGCGGCGATCAGGCTGAGCATGATGGTCATGTTGTCCTGGGTCTTGGCTTCGGCGGCGATGGACGCGGCCGCGTTGCTGATGCCGTAGTCGCGGATGCGGTGGCGCTCGAACATGGTGGCATCGACGGCCGCCTCCACTTCCGTCACGCGCTTGACGTCAGCCACCGCCATGACGGTGTAGGTCGGCTCGCGCTGGCCGAAAACGCGAATGCCGGCTGTGGAAAACGGCAGCAGCAGCACGTCGTCTTCATCCTTCTCGCCCGTCAGCGCCCCCTTCGCGCTCATCACGCCGATCACCTGGAACGGCACGTTGCCAATCAGGATATTCTGCCCGACGGGATTGGGCACGTCGGGCATCAGTTTTTCCGCCAGGTGCGCGCCCAGCACGGCCACGGTGGCCATCTCGCGCTCGTCTTCCTCGGTAAAGAAGCCGCCCTTGGCCACCGGCCAGGTCTGGATCTGCGGCAGGGCCGGCCCCGTGCCGCGCACATAGGTCTGCACGTCGAGGTTGCCATGGCGTATCACCTTGTTGCCCGTGACGTTAGGCAGCACGTGGGAAATACCCGGCACGTCCTTGAGCGCATCGAGATCGGCCAGGGTGATGCTGCGCCCGGGAATGCGCGAGCTTTCGCCGCGCGACGCCATGTACAGCAGGTTCGAGCCGAAGGCGCCCAGTTGCGCCATCACCTGCTGGCGCGTGCCCAGGCCGATGGCCAGCATGACGATCACGGAGGCGACGCCGATGATGATGCCCAGCAGGGTCAGGCCCGTGCGGAAGCGGTTGATCCACAGCACGCGCCAGGCGGCGCGCGCCGCGTCGAGCAATTCCGTGCCCAGCGACGCCCCCGTGTCATGGGCGGCGCGCGCCATGTCCAGCGGCGGCAGGGCCGTCGACGTGGCGGGAATGGCGATGGCGCCCGAGTCTTCGACGATCTGGCCATCGCTGATCTCGATCACGCGGCGCGCCTGGGCCGCCACCTTGCGGTCATGCGTGATCAGGATGATGGTGTGGCCGGCGTCGGCCAGTTCGCCCAGCAGGGCCATGACTTCGGCGCCGCTGCTGCTATCTAACGCGCCCGTCGGTTCATCGGCGAGGATGATGCGCCCGCCATTCATCAGCGCGCGCGCGATCGACACGCGCTGCTGCTGCCCGCCCGACAACTGGTTCGGCCGGTGGTCAAGCCGCTCGCCCAGGCCCAGGCGCTTGAGCAGCGCTGCGGAACGCGCATGGCGGGCCGCCGCCGGCATGCCCGCGTACAGGGCCGGCACTTCCACGTTTTCGCGCGCCGATTCCGTGGCGATCAGGTGATACCCCTGGAAGACGAAGCCGAACGCTTCGCGCCGCAGCCAGGCCAGTTCATCGGGATTCAGGCTGGCCACGTCCTGGCCGGCAAAGCGGTAAGTGCCGTCGCTGGGGCGGTCCAGGCAGCCCAGCAGATGCATGAGGGTCGATTTGCCGGAACCGGACGCCCCCACGATGGCGACGAATTCGCCGGCGCCAATCGACAGGGTCACGCCGCGCAGCACTTCCACGGCCGGCGCGCCGTCATGGCCGCCGTAGCGCTTGCGGATGCCTGCAAGCTCGATCAGGGGCGCCGGCTGGCCAGCATCGCCGGCTTGCCCCAGCGACCTGGCCTCGCTCATGGCGCTCACAGCTGGAACCTGCTGGCGCCGCTGCCGGCCGGCTGTTCGCCCGTCACCAGCAATTCGCCTTCGCGCAAGCCTTGCAGCACTTCCGCGCTGAGGCGGTTGCGCACGCCCACGGTGACGGCGCGCGTATCGACCTTGCCATCCGCATCCATCACGCGGGCCGTGAACTGCCCCGGCTTGGCGCCTTCTTCCGTCGACGGTTTCAGTGCCGGCAGGGGCACGGCCAGCACGTTTTTCGCGGCCGCCGTGACGAACACCACTTGCGCCGTCATCTGCGGCATCAGTTCGCCGTCCGCGTTATCCACGTCGAACAGCACCGTATATAAAATCACCTTGCTGGACGACGGCGCCAGGGCCGTGCCGGCGCTGGTGCCGCCCGGTACCGGCGGCGCCGGCAGCACTTGCCGCACCTTGCCGCTCCAGCGCCGCTGGTCGCCGCCCAGGGTGGTGAAGTACACGGACATGTCCGGGCGCACGCGGCGCACGTCCGCTTCCGACACTTCCGTCCATACCGTCATGGCCGACAGGTCGGCGATGCGCAGGATGTTCGGCGTCTGGTAGGTGGCGTTCAGGGTCTGGCCCTCTTTTGCGTCCAGGCCCACCACCTTGCCGGCCATCGGCGCATAAATGCGCGTGTAGCCAAGGCGCGCCTCGTCCGCCTTCAGGCTGGCCTGGGTCTGGTCGATCTGCGCCTTCAGGTGGTCGATCTTGGCGGCGGCCGAGGCCAGGGTGGCTTCCGCCGTTTCCAGGTCGGCCAAGGGCGTCGAGTCGAACTTGGCCATCTGCTTCTGGCGGCCATGCTGCTGGCCCGCCAGGCGGTGCTGCGCCTGCTGGTCGGCCAGCTGCGCGCGCAAGCCCGCCAGCGCGGCGCGGCCCGCGTCCACGGTGGCTTGCTGCACGCTGGGGTCGATCTCGGCCAGCAGCTGGCCTTTATCCACGGCGCTGCCCGGCTGCACGTGCAGGCGCGTGATCTGGCCCGACACCTGCGCGCCCACGTCCACATAGGTTTGCGGCTGCAGGGTGCCGATGGCCGTCACGCTGGCCTCGATGTCGCCGCGCTTGACGGGAGCCGTGTCGAACACGGTTGTCGGACCACGCGTGGCCCACAAGGCGCCGGCGCCGAACAGCGCCAGCAAGACCACGCCACCCAGGATGCGGGCGCGGCGGGAATGCAGGTGGGCCGCCATCAGGAAGCCGCCTTCAGGAAAGTCAAAACGTCAAACAATGTCGCCAGGCGTGAAAAGTGCATCTGTCTATCCTTGAAATATGCAGTGGGTACTACTGCAGGAACGTCACAAGACCTGCCAGCGCGGCGACGGCTGCCAGCAGGGAACTACGAAACAGCAAGCGCGGTGCGTAAGGCAGCAGCAGGGCCACCAGCAGCGCGCCGGCCGATAGGAAGCCCAGCCAGGCGACCACGCCGACGCTGGCGCTCCAGCCGGCAACGCAGGGCCAGATGGCCAGCGCCAGCAACAGCGCGCCGGTCAGCTGCAAGGTGCGCCGCACGTTCGGCGCCGCATCCGTGCCCCAGACCTGGCCATGATGGCGGTCCATCGCCAATGACAGGCTGGCCATGCCCGCATACGACAGACCCAGCGCGCAAAGAATGGCATTGATCATGACTGTCCTTCCGTGGTGACGTGCAGGCTGGCCGAGGGCGCCGCGCTTTCCTTGCCGGCCGCCCTCTTCAGGGTTTGTTCATTGCGCTTGTGGACTTTCCGCGCGCCCCAGGCGGCCAGCAGGCCAAAGGCCACGCTGCACAATTCCACGCCGGCGCTTTCCCAGTCGCTGCGCACGAACTGCGCCACCAGGTTGTCGCCCGTGCTCAGGACATTGAGCACCGGCAGCAGCAGGCACAGGGCGGCCAGCAGGCACAGTTGTTCGATCCACGCGCGCTTTTCCGCGCGCAGGCAGGCATGCACCAGCATCACAAACCACACGCCGAAAAAGGCCCGCACTTCCCAGCCGGCGCGGTGCTCGATGCCGACGGGAATCAGGCGATTCGCCCACAGGTAGCCGATGCAGGCGATGGACAGGCCGGCAATCGCCGCCACGTTCAGGCAGGCGATGACGCGGTACACGCGCTGCGTGCAGGCGCCAAACTCGGCGCCGGACTTCTGGCGCCGCTTGACCATGAACAGGATGGCGCCCGTGCCCATCATGGCCGTGCCGGCCAGGCCGCAGAAGAAGTACAGCCAGCGCATCGGCGTGCCGCCGAAGCCGGCCATGTGCAGGTTCGACATGACGGAGCGCGTCAGGCCGGCGCCGCCCGTGTCCGACTCGCCGGGCAGGCGCAAGGCGACCTGCTCGCCCGTGGCCAGCGCATAGCAGGCCCGGCCCGTGTTGGCGCTGAGACGCTCCATCGTGTCCGTGTCTTCATTCCAGCCGTACATGCACACGCGCATGGAGGCGTCATTCGGGTTGTCCAGCACCACGGCGCGGATGTCCTGGCCGATGGCCTGTTCGGCGCGCTGCGCGAACGGCTCCAGCGCGGGAATGGCCAGCGGCTGGCCAGTTTTGCCAGGCTTGCCCACGTCGTTCCAGTCGGCCAAAAAGGCCTTCTTGGCATTGTCCATGCCGTATTGCGCCACCACCGGGGCCGGCACATAGTCGTCGCTGAAGAACGCCAGGCCCGTGTAGGCGATCATGAACTGGAACGGTAAAGTGAGCACGGCCACCGCGTTATGCGCGTCGAGCCACGAACGCTGGCCCTTGGCGGGGCGGAAGGTGAAGAAGTCCTTGAAGATGCGCTTGTGCGTGATGACGCCGCTGACCAGCGCCACCAGCATGATCATGGTGGTGATGCCGACGATCCACACGCCGATGCGGCCAGCATGCAGCTCGTAGTGGAAATCGACGAAATGGTGGCCGGCGATGGTCTCGCGCGCATTTTCCTCGCGCGCATGTTCGACGACGGCGCCCGTCAGCGGATCGAGATCGGCCGAACCATAACCGCCGCTGGGCTGGAACCAGTACGCCGACAGGCCATGGCCAGGACGCTGCACGGGCCAGATTTCCCACATGTCCGCCTTCGGATGCTCTTTCGCCATGAAGTCCAGCGCCAGCTCCAGGCGGCGGCCACGGTCCGTGACCTTCGGCTGCGGCGGATCGTTCGCATGCGCCGCTTCTTCCAGTGCGTGTTCGGGCGTCATCCAGTGGCTGATCGGATCGTCGAAGACGGCCAGGGTGCCGGTCAGGAAAATGGCGAACAGCAGCCAGGAAATCCACAGGCCGCTCCACGTGTGCAGCCAGGCCATGGCCTGGCGCAAACCGCCCTGCTGCGGTGTCTTCACCACTTTATCCACCTTGACGGCGTTCATGCCGCACCTCGCGACAGCAGCAGGCCGAAGCCGCCGCACAGGATGGCCGGCAGCAGCATGCCGAGCCAGGCGCGGCGCAGGTCGTGCACGGCAAAGACCCAGATGACGGCGCAGGTGTACACGACAAAGGCGCTCAGGGTGGCCGTCAGCACGGCTTCGGCGCGCGACAGCGGCAGCACGGCCGCCAGCAGCACGGCCACGCCGGACGTCAGCGCATAGCCGCCAAAGACGGCGGCGAGCACGCGCGAGAACAACATCATGTTGGCCGATTTCATCATCGCGGCGCTCCCTGTGGCATACGCTGGCTCACGCCATGGCTGGCGTGGCCCAGATTCAACTGCACATCCATAAGCCTTGCATCCTTCATCAAGATAGGTCATTCAAAAGTGATTATTTATAGTTTGTAGTTCAACGTCAGCATCAGGTTGCGCGGCGCGCCGACCAGGTTGCCGAAGACATCGGAATAAATGCTCTGGTAATAGTGCTTGTCCAGCGCATTGTTGAGGTTCAGGCGCAGCTCGGCGCGGCTGTCGATCTGCCAGGCCGCGTTCAGGCCCAGGATGGCGTAGCGGCCCTGGCGCAGGTGGTAGGTGCCGTCGCTCGACTCCGTCGCGCCCTGCCCGTACACCGAGGCGCCAACGCGCCAGCCCTGCGCCGCGCCGGACAGGCGGTAGTTGGTGGCCAGCTTGAGCTGCTGGCGCGGATAGCGGCTGTTGAAATCCTTGCCGATATTGGCCGGGTCGCTGTCGCGCGTAAATTGCGCTTTTACATAGGTGTAGCCGGCCGACAGCTGCCAGTTCGGCGTCAGCGCGCCCGCCACTTCCAGCTCCACGCCTTCGCTGCGCACTTCGCCCGACGCGCGCTGGCAATAGCCCCAGGTGCTGCCCGGGCAGGGACTCGGGCCGGCCAGGTCGTCCACAGCGCGGTTTTGCTGGCGGATCTGGAACACGGCGGCGCTGGCATTGAGGGCGCCGCCAAAGTATTCGCCCTTCACGCCCGCTTCGTAGTTGGTGCCGCTGATCGGTTTCAACGGCTGCGCATTGGCGTCGGTGGCCGCCTGCGGCTGGAAGATCTCGGTCCAGCTGGCGTACACGGAATGCTGCCTGTCGAGGTCATACACGACACCGGCGTAAGGCGTGAATTCACGCGCCACCGAATAGCCGGCATCGTCCTTGTACCAGCTCACGCGTCCGCCCAGCACCAGTGACAGCGGCTCGGCCAGGCGCATGCGCGTGCCCGCATACACGCCGCTTTGCTCGGTGATGCTGGCCGTGCGCCACTGCGCGTAGTTGATGGCGGGGCGCGCCACGCTGCCCGTGTCCCAGTTGAACGGGTCGAGCACCGGCGCGACCGCACCCCAGCTGTAAGGAGCCCAGCCGCCATAGCTGTTTTTCGACGAGCGGCGGTGGCTGGCGCCGATGGTCAGCTCGTGCTGGCGGCCGAACAGGCTGTAGCTACCGCTGGCATTCGCGTCGTAGCTGGTGTTGGCCAGTTCGGCGCGGTAGCTTTGCGAATTGAAGCGCAGGGTGTCGCCGCGGCGGTTGATGCCGGAAAACGTGGTGTCGATCTCCGGCGTCTTGCGCGTGGCCGACAGCTTGGCCTTCCAGCCGTTGGCGAAGCGGTGCTCCAGTTCGGCGAAGATGGTCTTGTCCGTCTGCCGCCACTCGTCGAAGTCGGTGCCCAGGTAGGTCGAACGGGGCAAGTTCAGGAAGCTGCCGTCGGCGGCCGTGACCACGCCCGTCGTGACGCCGTCGTTATCCGTCTTGCGGTAGTGCGCGCCCACCGTCAAGGTGGTGTCGGGACGCAGGTCGGCTTCAACGATGCCGTACAGCTGGTGGTTGCTGCCATGCAGCACGTCGACAAAATCCTGCTTGTCCTGCACCGTCACGACGATGCGCCCGCGCAGGGTCTTCGCTGCATTGAGGGCGTTGGCCGCATCGGCTTCCAGGCGGTAGTTGCTCCAGCTTCCCACGCTGGCCGAAAATGACGCTTGCGGCGTAGCCGTCGGGCGCTTGCGCACCAGGTTGATCGCCGCGCTCGGTGTGCCGGCCCCCGTCGTCAGGCCCGTGGCGCCGCGCACCACTTCGATGCGGTCGTAGATGGCCAGGTCGTCATTGTCGCCATTGAAAGTGCCATTCGCGCCCAGGCTGGTAGGCAAGCCGTCGAGCAGGATGTTATCGACGGGGAAGCCGCGCGCGCTGAAACTGCCCGAATCGCCCGTGAAATTACCCTTTTGCATGACCAGCCCCGTGATCGACTGCACGGCGTCGTCCAGTGTCGTGATGCCCAGGTCATCGATCTGCTGGCGCGTCAGCACGCTGACCGACTGCGGCGTCTCGCGCAGCGACATGTTCAGTTTGGTTGCAGTATTGCTCACGCCCGTGGTGTAGGAGCCGCTGCCTTCCGTTGCCGCATCGCGCCCTGCCGTGACGGACACGCCAAGCATGGTTTGCTCGGCGGCCGGGGCGGCAGGGATGGCCGGCGCGGCCTGCTGCGCCAGCGCAGGCAG
>NZ_NRDQ01000209.1 GCF_002878455.1 Janthinobacterium sp. AD80 | reverse complement strand
CGCCACTCCAGCACCTGCGGCGGGCGGCAGGCGCAGGTGCGCGCGCGCCGCCTGCATCAGGCGCACGCGCTTGCTGCCAGCCGTGGCCAGCAGGGTGAGAGTGAAAGACAAGGATGACGCTCCGCTAGTCTGGCGCTTATTCGCCCACGGCCACGTAGCGGTAGCTTTCGCCGTCGTCCTCGTCCGCTTCCTGCGGGTCGTCCAGCACCACCTCGAACGGCAGCGCCTTCAGCTTGGCCTGGTTTTCTGCCGAAATATAGTGGTGCGACAGATCCAGGCGTTTCAGTTTGCCCAGCTGCGTGTGATTGAGCACTGCCACGGCGCTCAGGTCGCCGATGGTGCCCAGCGACAGGTCGAGGATGTCGAGCTGCGCCACCAGCGGCTCTTCCGCCAGCCACACGGCCAGGTCGTCGGCGATTTCCGCGTCGCGCAAGCCGAGATATTTCAGGGTGGGCACGGCCAGCTGCGCCAGCACCTTGCGGTACAGCTCCACGTCGCCCGAGAAACCATAGTCGTCCGTGCCCAGCCACAGTTCCAGGTGTTCCAGCTTCGGCATGCTCGATTGCGCCAGCGCCTCGGCGATTTTCTGGTCGAGGCCACCGGATTCGATGGTGAAGCGACGCAGGTGCTGATGCGCGAATGGTTCGATGACCAGTTCATTGCCGCCGCGGATGCGCAATTCTTCCAGCAGCGGGAAGGCCTCCAGCAGCGGCTTGTAGCTGCCTTGCACGATCCACGAGATTTCGCATTCCTCGTACGTCATGTCGCCAACAAAGATGGCGCGCAAGTTGGGCAGCTCGCCGGCCCGCGCGATCAGCGCGGCCATCACTTCGTCGGCGCCTGATTCGTACGGGTCGCCCCACATGCCGATGATCAGCGCTTCGAGCGCGCCCTTGTCGGCCTTGTCCAGGAAGCCGGCGATCAGCTCGTCCATCTTGCGCTCGTCGTCGTACTCGAGCGACAGGCGGTAGACGATGTCCGGCGAGCCGTCGAACGGCAGGTCCGGGTCGTACTGCACGACTTTTTTTATTGTGGAAGGTGGTGGTGCTGTCGGAAATGGTCATCGCTGTGGCTCCGTGTTAGCGTTGGAGGCCTGGATGCCGCGCGTGTGGCAGCGCTGCTGGACGATGCTGGACGAGCCGGGATGTGCCGCGACGCTCTGCGAAGACATCCAGGCCTGGAAATCTTGTTTATTCTAAAATCTTAGCATAGACATTTAGGCATATTGCGCACTGCAGGAGATGCTTATCTGTGGATGACCACGAGCAAAGCCTTGCCCTCGGTCTTGCCCAGGTTGCGGATGGTATGCGGCTGGTCCGCCGGATACCTGGCCGTGCCGCCATTCTTGACCTTTTTCTTCGCCGTGCCCACTTCCAGTTCCAGGTTGCCGTGGATGACCGTCAAATGCTCGGTGGTGCCCGGGTCGTGCGGCTGGGACGCCAGTTCGCCACCGGGCGCCAGGGTCACTTCATACCATTCATATTTGCCGGCCAGTTCCATCGGTCCCAGGATGCGCAGTACGTAGCCCGCGTGGTCGCCGGGCAGGGTGGGGGTTTCGTGGGCATCCGTGACGCGGATGGTTTCCACGGCTTTCTCGGCGCTGGACAGCAGTTCGCCGATCTGCACGCCCAGCGCATTGGCCAGGCGCCAGGTGATGGCGATGGTGGGATTGGCTTTTTCGCGCTCGATTTGCGACAGCATGGACTTCGATACGCCGGCGATGCGCGACAAATCCTCCAGTGTCAGGCCACGCGCCAGGCGCAAGCGTTGCAGTGTGGCACCTACTTCAGGGGGGGAATTGGTCGAAACGCTGGTTTTCATCGGCAGTTGGCTTGCAAAGTTCAAAAGGCTTGGGTAATATCCACTATATTGAATTTCAGTTCGAAATAGTGGATTTTGAGGAAAAACACGGAAACGTGTAGACTTCAAACAGCGCTTCACGGTACAGCATAGTGCGCGCACCGGTCAAGCGGCTGCTTTCCCCTATGGCGGTTGAGGTTACCCGGATGCCATACATACAACAGGGACACACAAGGATCATCATGAGCGAGCAAGCGAAGAACACCTTTTTCAGCGGTCTGCAACAGAACCTCGATCAACTGCGCCAGCAGGGCTTGTACAAGCCCGAGCGCGTGATCGCCTCGCGCCAGGGCGCCGAAGTGGTGTGCGACGATGGCCGTACCCTGATCAATATGTGTGCGAACAACTACCTGGGCTTGTCGGGCGACCTGCAGACGCAAGAGGCGTCCATCGCCGCTACGCAAAAGTACGGCTACGGCCTGTCGTCCGTGCGCTTCATCTGCGGCACGCAAACCGTGCACAAGGAACTGGAACAGGCCATCTCCGCGTTCCTGGGCACGGAAGACACGATCTTGTACGCGGCGGCATTCGACGCCAACGGCGGCGTGTTCGAACCGCTGTTTGATGAAAACGACGCCATCATCTCCGACGCGCTGAACCACGCCTCCATCATCGACGGCATCCGTTTGTGCAAGGCTGGCCGCTACCGCTACGCCCACAACGACATGGCCGACCTGGAAGTGCAGCTGAAAGCGGCCATCGCCGCCGGCAAGCGCCATAAAGTCATCGTCACGGACGGCGTCTTCTCGATGGATGGCACGATCGCGCAGCTTGACAAGATCTGCGACCTGGCCGACCAGTACGGCGCGCTGGTGATGATCGACGAATGCCACGCGTCCGGCTTCATGGGCGCGACGGGCCGCGGCACGCACGAACACCACAATGTGATGGGCCGCATCGACATCATCACGGGCACCCTGGGCAAGGCCCTGGGCGGCGCCATGGGCGGTTTCACGTCGGCGCGCAAGGAAGTCATCGACACCCTGCGCCAGAAATCGCGTCCTTATCTGTTCTCGAATACCCTGGCGCCATCGATCGCCGGCGCCTCGCTGTCGGTGTTGGAACGCCTGGCCAAGTCGACGGAACTGCGCGACCGCCTGCATGAAAACACGGCCTTCTTCCGCAGCGAAATCGAACGCATCGGCTTTACCATCAAGCCGGGCACGCACCCTGTCGTTCCCGTGATGCTGTTCGATGCGCCCGTGGCGCAGAAATTCGCCGCCCGCCTGTATGAACTGGGCGTGCTGGTGACGGGCTTCTTCTATCCGGTCGTGCCGATGGGCCAGGCCAGGGTCCGCGTGCAGCTGTCCGCTGCCCACACCCGCGAACAGCTGGTCAAGGTACTGGCCGCCTTCGAGCAGGCTGGCAAGGAACTCGGTTTGCTGACCACTACCACTACCAATTAACAAGAATTCAGGAAAATAGCATGGAACGCATCTTAGTCATTGGCGCAAACGGCCAAATCGGTAGTGAGTTGGTGGGCGCGCTGGCGCTGCAGCATGGCGCGGACAACGTCATCGCCAGCGATATCGGCACGAACAATCTGTACCAGGCCAAGCGCTACGCGCAGCTCAATGTGCTGGACAAGGACGGCCTGGCGCGCATCATCGCCGACGAGAACATCACCCAGGTGTACCAGCTGGCGGCCATGCTGTCGGCCACGGGCGAAGCGGCGCCATTGAAGGCCTGGAGCCTGAACATGGATGGCTTGCTGAATATCCTGGAGCTGGCGCGCGAGCGTGGCGAAGCGGGCAAGCCGCTGCGCATCTTCTGGCCGTCGTCGATCGCCGCCTTCGGCCCGAATACGCCGCAGGTGAACACGCCGCAAATGACGGTGATGGATCCGACCTCGATGTACGGCATCAGCAAGCTGGCCGGCGAGCGCCTGTGCGAGTACTACTTCAACAAGTATGGCGTGGACGTGCGCAGCATCCGCTATCCGGGCATCATCAGCTATAAATCGCCTCCGGGCGGCGGCACCACCGACTACGCCATCGCCATCTTCCACGCGGCCTTGCGCGGCGAGCGCTATGACTGCTTCCTCGATGCGAATACCACCTTGCCGATGATTTACATGCCCGACGCCATCCGCGCCACCATCGAACTGATGGACGCGCCGGCGGAGTCGATCAAGATCCGCTCGTCGTACAACGTGGCCGGCGTGTCGTTCAACCCCGAGCAGCTGGCGAAAGCCATCGTGCACATGGTGCCGGACTTCAAGATCAGCTACAAGCCGGACAGCCGCCAGGCCATCGCCGACAGCTGGCCGCAAAGCCTGGACGACAGCACCGCCAGCGCCGACTGGGGCTGGAAGGCGCAGATCGGCGTCGAACAGATGGTCACGGACATGCTGGCCAACGTCGATGCAGGGCAGGCTGCCAAGGCGGCCTGAGTCCTGCACCGGCATTCATAAAAACATACTAATATAAAGAGACACTACATGGATATGAGCGTATTTGACCTGTTCAAGATCGGCATCGGGCCGTCGAGTTCCCACACGGTGGGGCCGATGGTGGCGGCGCGGCGTTTTCTGGTCGAATACGGTCTGCTGGACCAGGTAGTGGGCGTGGAAGTGGCCTTGTATGGCTCGCTGGCGCTGACGGGCGTGGGCCACGCCACCGACAAGGCGGCCATCCTTGGCCTGATGGGCGAGACGCCGCAAGGCGTCGCGCCCGATGAAGTCGACAGCAAGCTGGCCGCCATCGAAGCGGCCGGCGAGATCGCGCTGCTGGGCACCCACGTGGTGCCATTCACGGCCGCTACCGGTCTGATCTGGCACAAGAGCGAATCCCTGCCGGAACACCCGAACGGCATGCTGTTTACCCTGAAACTGGCGGACGGCAGCCGGGTCGACAAGGTGTATTACTCGATCGGCGGCGGCTTTATCCGCGAAGCGGGCGAGGCGCAGGCGGAAGCGGCCGTGGAATCGGCCGCCGCCGCGCGCGTCGTCTTCCCCTTCGACACGATGGACCAGTTGCTGGCGCACGGCGTGGAAAGCGGCTTGTCGATCCCGGAAATGCTGCGCGCGAACGAGTGTGTCAAGCGCAGCGATGCGGAACTCAATGAAGGACTGGACCGCATCTGGCACGTCATGCGCGACTGCATCGCGCACGGCCTGGAAACGACAGGCAACCTGCCCGGCGGCTTGAACGTGAAGCGGCGCGCCGCCAAATTGTGGCGTTTGGCGCAGGATGCGAAAGAATCGGACAACCGCGCCAACGACTTGCCGCACGACGCCGTGCACCTGGTCAGCCTGTACGCGATGGCCGTCAACGAGGAAAACGCGGCCGGCGGCAGGGTCGTGACGGCGCCGACGAATGGCGCCGCCGGCATCATCCCGGCCGTGCTGCGTTACTACGCGGAAGACTGCCGCCCCAGCGATCCGGTAGGCGGCGTGCGCCGCTTCATGCTGACGGCGGCCGCCATCGGCATGCTGTGCAAGCGCAATGCCTCGATCTCGGGCGCCGAAGTGGGCTGCCAGGGCGAGGTGGGCGTGGCCTGCGCCATGGCGGCGGCCGGCCTGGTGGCGGCCCTGGGCGGCACGAATGAACAGATCGAGAACGCGGCTGAAATCGGCATCGAACACCACCTGGGCATGACCTGCGACCCGATCGGCGGCCTGGTACAGATCCCGTGCATCGAGCGAAATGGCATGGGCGCCGTGAAAGCCATCACGGCCGCCTCGCTGGCGCTGAAAGGCGACGGCACGCATTTCGTCAGCCTCGACGAAGTCATCGAAACCATGCGTCAGACGGGCGCGGACATGCAGGACAAGTACAAGGAAACGTCGCTGGGCGGGCTGGCCGTGCACGTTATCACAGTCAATCACGCGGCTTGCTGATGCGCCGGTGGTGTTGTCGGATTACGCGCGCAAGCGCTAATCCGACCTACGGCGAGTGGCAATGTCGCAGGTCGGCACAGGTCGGCGCAGGTCGGCGCAGGTCGGGGTAGGTCGGCTTAGCGCAAAGCGCGTAAGCCGACATCACCACAGCAGCAAGCCGACATCACCACAGCAGCAAGCCGACATCACCACAGCAGCAAGCCGACATCACCACAGCAGCAAGCCGACATCGCCACAGCAGTCTCCCGACAAACTCACTCCTCCTCAAACAACTGCTCCAGCCTCCTCGGGTAGTTATTCAGAAAATCGCGCGTCACGGCGAAGTGCTCGGTGTCTTCATACGCCACTTCGTGGATGCCGCCGCCCGTAAACATCAAAATCTTCGCGTTCGGGTAGGCCAGCAGGATCGGCGAGTGGGTGGCGATGATCAGCTGCGAATCGTCCTGCACCAGCTGGTGGATCACGGAGAGCGCCGCCAGCTGGCGGCTCGGCGACAGGGCCGCCTCGGGTTCGTCCAGCAGATATAAACCCTTGCCCCGCAATTTGTTGATCAGGGTCGCCATGAACGCTTCGCCATGCGACTGCGCGTGCAGCGACTTGCCGCCGTAGCTGCCCAGGTATGCCGGCATGGTGTCCATATAGGTGGCGACATTGAAAAAGCTCTCGGCGCGCAAAAAATAGCTGTCGTCGGGCTTCTTGTAGCTTTTGCTCAGACGCAGATGCGCGTGCAGCCCCGACTCCTCGTCCGATGGCAGTTCGATGCGCACATTGCGCGTGCCGCCATCCTTGCCAAAACCCAGCGCCACGGCCAGCGCTTCAAGCATGGTGGACTTGCCGCTGCCGTTCTCGCCCACGAAAAACGTCACATCGCGGTGGAAGTCCATGTGCACGAAGTCGCGGATGGCGGGGATGGTGAACGGGTAGTGCTCGAGGTCGACGACGGCGTCGGGACGCAGCGCGGCGCTTTGCAGGTACGGTTTTTTATTCAGCGACATGGCCGGCTTTCGACTCCAGGTTTCTCGATTTTCATAGTCACGTGACGGGGAGGCAGGCACAGTGTGGCGCAAATCGGCGGCGCGCGCCAGTGCGCACGCCAGCCATGTCCGCCTGGCTTGATCTGATGCATTATGGCCTGTTTGGCAATATTCAGGCTCTCCAATTGTCACATCCTGAGCAGCCCCGCGCCACGCGATTCGCCTTGGACGGCGGCTGGCACTATAATATCCGCTGCCATTCATGATCAACCGCACTCAGCTCAACTGGACTCTTCAAATCTATGCATTACGTGTCTACCCGCGCTGACAAAGCGCCATCGAATCTGCAGCAATTCTCCGACATCCTCCTGGGCGGCCTGGCCCCCGATGGCGGACTGTATCTCCCTGAACACTACCCGCAAGTCACTGGTGCCGAGCTCAACGCCTGGCGCACATTGTCGTATGCCGACCTGGCCTACGAAATCCTGAAGAAGTTCGCCACCGATATCCCGGCCGCGGACCTGAAGGCACTGACGGCGAAAACCTATACCAAGGCTGTCTACAAGAACGCCCGCGCCGGCGAAAACGCGGCCGACATCACGCCGCTGCGCGTGCTGGAAGAAAATGTCGTCAAGGGCGGATCGACCACCCTGATCCTGCAGGCCCTGTCGAACGGCCCTACCCTGGCCTTCAAGGACATGGCCATGCAGTTGCTGGGCAATCTGTTTGAATATACCCTGGCCAAGACGGGCGCCGAACTCAATATCTTCGGCGCCACCTCGGGCGACACGGGCAGCGCGGCCGAATACGCGATGCGCGGCAAGAAGGGCATCCGCGTCTTCATGCTGTCGCCGCACAAGAAAATGAGCGCCTTCCAGACGGCGCAGATGTTCAGCCTGCAAGACCCGAATATCTACAACATCGCCGTCGAAGGCGTGTTCGACGACTGCCAGGACATGGTCAAGGCCGTGTCGAACGACTTGCCGTTCAAGGCGAAACAGAAGATCGGCACCGTCAATTCCATCAACTGGGCGAGGGTCGTGGCGCAGGTGGTGTACTACTTCCGCGGCTACCTGGCGGCCACCACCAGCAACGAGCAGAAAGTCTCGTTCACGGTGCCATCGGGCAATTTCGGCAATATCTGCGCCGGCCATATCGCGCGCATGATGGGCTTGCCTATCTCGAAACTGGTGGCCGCGACGAATGAAAACGACGTGCTCGACGAATTCTTCCGCACGGGCGTCTACCGTGTGCGCAAGTCCGCCGAAACCTACCATACGAGCAGCCCGTCGATGGATATCTCAAAAGCGTCGAACTTCGAGCGCTTCGTCTACGACCTCGTGGGCCGTGACAGCGACCGCGTGCGCGCGCTGTTTGGCAAAGTGGAAACCCACGGCGGCTTCGACTTGTCGGGTAAACCCGGCAGCGACGGCGACGAATTCAAGCTCGTCGCCAAGTACGGCTTCAAGTCGGGCAAGTCCACGCACCAGGACCGTCTCGACACCATCCGCGACGTGGCCGACGATTACGGCATCACCATCGACACGCATACGGCAGACGGCATCAAGGTGGCGCGCGAGCACCTGGAGCCGAACGTGCCGATGATCGTGCTGGAAACGGCGCTGGCGGCCAAATTCAACGAAACCATCCTCGAAGCGCTGGGCGTGGACGCTGAGCGCCCAGCCGGCTTCGAGAACATCGAAGACTTGCCGCAAAAGTTCGTCGTGATGGATACGGACGTGGAAAAGATGAAGGCGTATATCGCCGCAAATACGGGCTTGTGATGAGCGGGACTGTGATGACAGACGCCAGCACTGTACGCAAACCGATGCTGTCGGTGGCCGAAGCGCAAGCCTTCATGCTGGGCGCGGCGCGCCCGGTGACGGACATCGAACTGGTCGACACCATGCGCGCCAACGGCCGCGTGCTGGCTGCCGCGCAGACGTCGACCCTGAACGTGCCCGAGCGCGACAACACGCAGATGGATGGCTATGCCGTGCGCGCCCAGGATTGCGCCAGCGGCGCGGCCAGCTTGCCCGTGTCGCAGCGCATCGCGGCCGGCCACGTGGGCCAGCCCCTGCAGCCGGGGACGGCCGCGCGCATCTTCACGGGCGCCCTGATTCCGGACGGCGCCGACTGCGTGGTGATGCAGGAGCAGTGCAGTGTGATGGATGGCGTGGTAACGGTCAATCACGTGCCGAAAGCCGGCGAATGGGTGCGCCGCCAGGGCGAGGATATCCGCGCCGGCGGCGTGATCCTGGGCGCGGGGCGCCGCCTGCGCAGCCAGGAAATGGGCCTGGCCGCCTCGGTGGGCCTGGCCCAAGTTCCTGTGCTGCGCAAGCTGCGCGTCGCGGTCTTTTTCACCGGCGACGAGCTGGCCATGCCGGGAGAACCGCTGGCGCCGGGCGCCGTCTACAACTCGAACCGCTTTACCTTGCGGGGGCTGCTGGAAAACCTGGGCTGTGAAATCACCGACCTGGGCATCGTGCCCGACAGCCTGGAAGCGACAAAAGCCGTACTGCGCCAGGCGGCCGAAGGCAATGACCTGATCATCACTTCGGGCGGCGTGTCCGTGGGCGAGGAAGACCATATCAAGCCGGCCGTGGAAGCGGAGGGGCGTTTGAACATGTGGCAGATCGCCGTCAAGCCGGGTAAGCCGCTGGCGTTTGGCGAAGTCAAGGACGCGTTCTTTGTCGGCTTGCCCGGCAATCCCGTCTCCAGCTTTGTCACGTTTTTGCTCTTCGTGCGCCCGTTCATCCTGCGCCTGCAAGGCGTGGCAGGTCCGCTGGCGCCGCGCAGCTACAAGCTGCCGGCCGCCTTCGAGCGCCTGAAGGCGGACAAGCGCAATGAATTCTTGCGCGCGAAGATCAATGATGACGGCGAGCTGGAACTGTTCGCCAACCAGAGCTCAGGCGTGCTGACGTCCACCGTGTGGGGCGATGGCCTGATCGATTGCCCGCCGGGCCTGTCGATCGCGCGCGGCGACATGCTGCGTTTTATCCCGTTTAACGAATTGCTGTACTGAGGAAGCATCGATGAAGATCAATCTGCGATTTTTTGCCAGCGTGCGCGAGCTGCTGGGCACGGCACAGGAAGTGCTGGTGGTGGAAGAGGGGGCCGAACCGCTGCGGACCGTGGGCGACGTGCGCCAGTACCTGATTGCCCGTGGCGGCAACTGGGAATACGCGCTGGCCCAGGGCCGCGCGCTGCGCATGGCGCACAACCAGGTGATGTGCGGCGCCGATACCGTGATCGGCGATGGCGACGAGGTGGCATTCTTCCCGCCTGTGACGGGTGGCTGATCCCGCTCCCCAAATAAGACGGCCACTTCATTGAAGTGGCCGTTTTTTCATGAAGACTTGGCTTTCGGCTTGTCCCCGCTGCACGTGGCACAGGCAACGGCTTTCCGGTAGCGCCAGTATTTCGAGCCGATGAAGATGGCCGATGCCACCAGCGACCAGGCCAGTGCGCTGAGTATGTCCGCCTGGCTGGTGGTGCCCTTGCTGTACTCGACCACCGTCAGGATGATGAATAAAATCGAACTGGCCAGCAAATAGCGGGAAATCCAGAATCCTGCGCCCATGTGTTTCTCCTCTTGTCGTCTCGTTGTCTGGTGAAGTCTGGCCGCTGATCGCTGCGGCATCTCAGCGCAGTATGCATCATTTTTCGGCGTTATTGCCATCTGCTGGCCCTATCTCGACTAAAATGCCGGGGTTTACACCGTCCTCCCGGCTTGCCATGACCAACTCCAGTCCCCTTCCGTTTCACATCGCCGTCATCGGCGGCGGCCCTGCCGGCCTGATGGCAGCCCAGGAGGCGGCCGGCCAGGGCGCCAGGGTGGAACTGTTCGACGCCATGCCATCGGTCGGCCGAAAATTCCTGCTGGCGGGGCGCGGCGGCATGAACATCACGCATGCGGAAGGCTACCAGCCCTTCGTCTCGCGCTACGGCAGTCAGGCGCCGCGCATCAAGCCTGCACTGGACCAGTTCGGTCCGCAAAAAGTGCGCGACTGGGTGCACGGCCTGGGCGTGGAGACCTTCGTCGGTTCCTCGAACCGCGTCTTCCCCGCGGATATGAAAGCGGCGCCGCTGCTGCGCGCCTGGCTGCACCGCCTGCGCGAAGCGGGCGTGCAATTTCACATGCGCCACCGCTGGACGGGCTGGCGCGACGGCCAGCTGGTCTTCGCCACGCCGGAAGGCGAACGCCTGCGCGCCTTCGACGCCGTGATCCTGGCGCTCGGTGGCGGCAGCTGGGCGCGCCTGGGCTCGG
>NZ_NRDQ01000208.1 GCF_002878455.1 Janthinobacterium sp. AD80 | reverse complement strand
CGGCGGCATGCGCGGCAGCGTGGCCGCGCCCCGCCTGATGGCCCGCGCCATCAGCGCCAAGGGCTTGCAGCCGGAGCTGGAGCACCTGGTGACCTGCTATCACGACATCGTCATCGACAGCGAAGGCCGCGACTCCATGGGCAGCCGCTCGGCCCTGGGCGCCGCGCGCGTGCTGGTGGTGCCGCTGGACGGTGACGTCGACGCCGCCGCACAGACAGGCCTGGCGCGCCGCATCGCCCATGCGCGCAGCGCCAATCCGTCACTGCGCGTGCTGCTGGCAACAGACACGCAGAGGGCTGCCGCTTACGCGCTGGCAGCGCAAATTCCCGCAGCCCGCGTGGTCAGCCTGGGGCAGCTGTATTGCGCGGTCTTTAACAGCCATCCCCACGCCGCGTAGATCACCAGGCCCCTCGGGCCTAGCATCCTTTCCGGCACGAAAAAGGCGGCGCAGGCGCCGCCTTTCTGTTCACTCAACTCAGCCAGTTAAAACGTCTTGCTGACCGTCAGCAGCAGCGCCGTCTTGCCCATGAATTTGCCATTCACGGGCGAGGCGTAGGCGGTCTTGCCCGCATTCGTGCCGACCACCGCCAGCGCGCCAGAAACCACACCGAAGTCGCGCGTGATGCCCACTTTCCAGTCCGTATAGCTCGATGCGTCATTGTTTTTCACCTTCTGGTGGCCCGCATGCAGGTTGCCCGTCCAGCCATTCGTCAGGTCGATATTCGCGCCGATGTCCAGGTAGCCGCTGTTCTTGCTGTTGACGATGCCGAACAGGTTCGAGACGGCATGCGAATATTTGACGTAGGCGGGGCCGTACGACAGCTGGCCATAGACTTCCTGCGTATCCGCATCGGCCAGGCCGGCCACATGCTTCAAGCCGTTGTCCGCATACACATAGGCCAGCACGCCGACGTCGTAGCCGATGGCGTCGTTCAACTGGCCGCGCTTGCCCGCATACAGGTCCACTTCCACGTCGCCGCTGCCGCCCGCGTCCTTGGTCCACTTGATGGTGGAGGCCCAGGCGCCCGCATACAGGCCGGTGGGATTGTTGACGTAGTCGGCACCGCCCTGCAGCGCGGGTTTCAAACGCGTCTGCGAAATGCCGCGGTAGCGGTAGTCGGACACGCCGGCCACGTTGAAACTGATTTCATTATCCGGCTTGGTCTCCTCCGCGTGGGCCAGGCTGCCCGTCAAGGCTGTGAAGGAGGTGGAAAGGGCGAGTGCAAGCAGCGTTTTGTTCATGGTTTTTTCTTCTTCATGGGTGGTATGGGCCTTTGCCAACATGGCGCAGCTGGCCCGCCGCTGCAAAAAATGGGTAAAAATTTTAAGTAAAGCGTCCCCCCGGCGCGCGCGGCGCCTGTTTTCAAACGGGGGAAGGAGAGCGGTTTAGAGCGGCAGCAGCAAGCGGTAGCCGACCGCCGTTTCCGTCAGCAGATACTGCGGCTGGGCCGGATCGGCTTCCAGCTTCTGGCGCAGATGGCCCATGTAGATGCGCAGGTAATGGCCGTTTTCGCTGTTCGACGGCCCCCACACTTCACGCAGCAGCTGCGGATTGGTGACCACCTTGCCGGCATTTTTCACCAGCACCGACAGCAGGCGAAATTCCGTCGGCGTCATGTGCACCAGCTGCCTGTTGCGCGTCACCAGGCGGTCCTTCAGGTCGACACGCACGTCGCCGAACTGCACCACGCCATCGTCATTGGCGGCCGGCTGGCGCTGGCGGCGCAAGGTGGCGCGCACACGGGCCAGCAATTCCCCCACACCGAATGGCTTGGTCAGGTAATCGTCCGCGCCCGCGTCAAGCGCGCGGATCTTGTCCTGCTCGTCGACCCGCGCGGACAGCACGATGATGGGCACGGCCGACCACTTGCGGATATCGCTGATGAAATCGATGCCGTCGCCATCGGGCAAGCCCAGGTCCAGCACGATCAGGTCTGGCCGGCGCGTGCCCGCGTCGATCAGGCCCCGCTGCATGGTGGCCGATTCAAAAATCTGCCAGCCCTCGTCTTCCAGCGCGGAGCGCACGAAACGGCGGATTTGCGGTTCATCCTCGACCAGCAAGGCGGTGGCGGAAGGTTCGTTCATGTTGGTTTTCCTGTTTCAAAGTCTTGGGCATCATCGAGTTCCGGCTCCGGCAAGGCCGGCGGCGTGCCCAGCGGCAGGGTAAATGCCAGGGCCGCGCCCTGCCCCGGCGCAGGCTTCTGCGCATGGATGCTGCCGCCGTGCGCTTCGACGATGGCGCGGCATATCGCCAGCCCCAGGCCCACGCCAGGCTTGTTCGATTCGCGCTCGCCGCGCGTGAATTTTTCAAAGATGGCTTCTTCGCGCCCGGGCGGCAGGCCGGGACCATCGTCAAGCACCGTCACCTGCAGGAACTGGCCGTGCGTCCTGGCCGCGATGGTGATGGTGCTGCCCGGCGGCGTGTACTTGGCGGCGTTTTCCAGCAGGTTGCACAGCACGCGCTCGACCAGCACGGCGTCGTAGCGCACCAGCGGCAGGTCGGGCGCCAGCTGCGTCTGCACTTTGTGCTGCTGCAGTTGCGCGCCGCTGGCGCGTAGCGCGCTGCCCACCACTTCTTCCAGCGCCTGCCATTGCAGGTTCAGGCGCACATGGCCGCTCTCGATGCGCGCCATGTCCAGCAGGTTCGCCACCAGGGCGCTCATGCGCACGGTTTCGGACTGCAGCGAACGGGCCATGTCCAGCTGCGCGGGTGACAAGGCAGGGCGCGACAGGGCCAGCGATTCGGCCAGGCCCACCAGCGATGTCAAGGGCGTGCGCAAGTCATGCGACAGGGCCGCCAGCAGCGAATTGCGCAGCCGTTCGGACTCCATCTGCAGCAGTGCGCCCTGCGCCACGTCGATGTAATGCACGCGTTCGAGGGCGATGGCCGCCAGCGCGGCAAAGGTGTCGAGGTGCTGGCGCTGTTCCGGCACCAGCAGCCAGCGTCCGTGCTGCGGCGCCTGCAAGGGCAGCAGCGCCAGCACGCCGCGCGTGCGCATGGGCGCGATCAGCGGCAGATAGAAAATGGCCGACCCTGGCAAGGTATCGGTTCCCGTGCCGGCGGCCTGCGCATGGTCGAAGGCCCATTGCGCAATGCCCAGGTCCAGCGCTTCCGCGCCAGCGGGGCTTTGCAAACGCCCCTCGTCATCGGGCAGCAGCAAGGTAGCGCGCGCGCGGAAGGCGCGTTCGATGGCGCTTTTCGTGATGTCGAAAATCTGCTCCGTCTGCAGCACACCCGACAACTCGCGCGAAAACTCGTACAGGGCGCGGGCACGCGCTTCGCGGTGCGAGGCCACGCGCGCCTGGAAGCGCAATCCCGCCGTCAGGTGGCCCGTGATCAGCCCCACGGCCAGCATCACGCCAAAGGTAATCACATACTGGAAATCGCCCACGGCAAAGGAAAAGCGCGGCGGCACGAAGACAAAATCGAAGCACGCCACGCCCACCAGGCTGGCCAGCGCCGCCGGCCCGCGCCCCAGGCGCACGGCCACCAGTACCACCGTCAGCAAGGACAGCATGGCGATATTGGCCAGGTCAAGATAGGGCTGCAGCGGCACCGAAGCGATGGCCGTGGCCAGGCTGGCGCCGGCCGCCAATATGTAACGCCAGT
>NZ_NRDQ01000207.1 GCF_002878455.1 Janthinobacterium sp. AD80 | reverse complement strand
ATCCAGCTGGCCATGCAGACGCCGGCCACGCCAGCCAGGCAAGCGGCGGACCTGGCGCCACGCGCCGGCGCCGTCAAGGCCGACGGAAAAAATCTGGCGGCAACGCAATTGCTCGCGGGCCAGGGCAGCGGCAAGGCAGCGGCCACCGTGGCGGCGCAAGCGGATAGCGGCGACTTTGCCGACAGCCTGGGCCAGGCGCAGGGCAAGACTGCCGCCGCGCCAGGCGCTGCGCTGCCGGCCGGCAAGGCCGAAGCGGGCAAGCTGGTCATCGACGCCCAGCTGGCGGCAACGGCCAAGGCCGGCGCCGCCGTGGCCGAACCATTGATCAAGGAAACACCTGCCGACCTGACCCGCCTGGCAGCCCAGTTGCAGCCGGGCGCGCTGCAGCAGGCGGCGGCCGCCGTTGCCGTGCCGGCTGACAAGCTGGCAGGCCGCGTCGGCACGCCAGCCTGGGATCAGCAGCTGGGCCAGAAAGTCGTGTGGATGGCGGCAGGCGGCGACCAGAGCGCCACCCTGACCCTGAATCCGCCCGACCTCGGCCCCTTGCAGGTCGTGTTGACAGTCACCAACGACCAGGCGGACGCCGCCTTCATGTCGGCCCAGCCGGAAGTACGCCAGGCGCTGGAAGCGGCCATGCCGCGCCTGCGTGAAATGATGAGCGAAGCGGGCATCGCCTTCGGCAGCGCCACTGTCTCGGCCGGTACGCAGGAACAGCAGGACCAGGGTAGCCGGGAAGCCTCGGGCGGACGCCGGGGCGGCGGCCAGGGCGGTAGCACCACGGGCGGCGAGATCGCCATCGCGCCGTCTACCGGCACACGCGGGCGCGCCAGCCTGGGTGCCGTGGATACCTTTGCCTGACGTCATTTCGTCGTGCACAGGCCACAGCACTGCCCCGCAGGGTAACTTTTCGTAAGGAAACATCGAGTTGAGGGCGCTTCGTCCCTCTTTTCGCTGCATCCTTCTGCGCAGAATTTCCCGATAATGACATAATGGCGTCGTGATCCACTTCCATGCACTCGAGTACCATTGAAAGCAAATCCAAAAATGAAAGCAGATCCGAAAGCAGACGCAGCCCTGGCACCTGCCGGCGCGTCAAAAAAGAAGCTTCTGATCATAGTGCTGGCCGCGGTGCTGGTCGCCGGCGGCCTGGGTGGCGGTGCGGCCTGGTATTTCCTGCATGGCAAGGCCGACAAGGAAGAAAGCGCGCCAAGCAAGAAGAAACATGCGGCCTCCAAGGCCGGCCCGCCCGTCTTCGTGCCGATCGACGCCTTCACCGTCAACCTGCAGCCGGAAAATGGCGAGCAGTACTTGCAGATCGCCTTCACCTTGCAGGCCAGCAGCCCGGAAGAGATGGATTTGATCAAGCTGAACATGCCGAAGGTACGCAGCCGCCTGTTGCTGCTGCTGTCGGGCAAGAAGGCTTCGGAACTCAACACCGTGGAAGGCAAGCAGCAACTGGCGGCGGAAATCATTGGCCAGGTGAACCAGCCATTCGAGAACAAGGGGCCGGAGCAGGACGTGACGGACGTATTATTTACCGCATTCATCATTCAATAAGCAGCCATGGCCGATAATTTCCTCTCCCAGGAAGAAGTCGATGCCCTTCTGAAGGGCGTCAACGGAGACCAGGACGACGCGCAGGCGCCGGAAGACGTCACGGGAGTTCGTACCTACAACTTGGCAACCCAGGAGCGCATCGTGCGCGGCCGGATGCCAACGTTGGAAATTATCAACGAGCGTTTCGCCCGTCTGCTGCGCGTGGGCCTGTTCAACTTCCTGCGCCGCAGCGCGGAAGTGTCGGTCGGTTCCGTGCGCGTGTCGAAATACAGCGAATTCATCCGCAATCTGGTGGTGCCGACCAATTTGAACCTGGTGCACATGAAGCCGCTGCGCGGCACGGCCCTGATGGTCTTCGATCCGGGCCTGGTGTTCCTGCTGGTCGACAATTTATTTGGCGGCGACGGGCGCTTCCATACGCGCGTCGAAGGGCGCGACTTTACGCAGACGGAGCAGCGCATCATCTTGCGCATCCTCGATATCGTCTTTGAAGCGTATACCAAGTCGTGGGAACCGGTCTTCCCCGTCGAGTTTGAATATATCCGTTCAGAAATGAACACGCAGTTCGCCAACATCGCCACGCCCAACGAGGTGGTGGTGGCGTCCACGTTTACGGTAGAACTGGGCTCCGTTTCCGGACAAATCCATTTCTGCATGCCGTATTCGATGATCGAGCCGATCCGCGATTCGCTGACCTCGAGCCTGCAGGGCGAGGCGCTGGAAGTGGACAAGCGCTGGATCCGCCTTATGACGCAGCAGATCCAGATCGCCGAGGTGGAACTGGTCGCTTCGCTGGGCACGGCGCGCGTCTCGTTCGATGAAATCCTGAACATGAAGGTGGGCGACATCATCCCGCTGAACATCCCGGAACTGATCGCCGCCACCGTCGACGGCGTGCCCGTGATGGATTGCACGTATGGCGTGTTGAACGGACAATATGCGCTGAAGGTTGAAAAGTTGCTGGCAAACGCCGATAACATGAACAATCATTAAAAAATACCCGGGCCGTGCCGCGGCCCGCATCTGTACAACAGGAGAAACACATGTCTGACAACCAAGACGACCAAAGCGCGGAAGACGATTGGGGCGCGGCTATTGCCGAGCAGGCCAAGGCGGAAGCCGAAGCGCTGCAGAACCAGGCAGCCAATACGGCCAGCGCGGCCAGCGCCGCCGTGTTCAAGGATTTTTCCAAGCAGGCGTCGAAGTCGGAAACGCACAACGATATCGATTTCATCCTCGATATCCCCGTGCAGCTGACGGTCGAGCTGGGCCGCACCAAGATCGCCATCAAGAACCTGCTGCAGCTGGCGCAGGGTTCCGTGGTCGAGCTCGACGGCCTGGCCGGCGAACCGATGGACGTGCTGGTCAATGGCTGCCTGATCGCCCAGGGCGAAGTGGTGGTGGTGAACGACAAGTTCGGTATCCGCCTGACCGACATCATCACGCCATCCGAACGTATCCGAAAATTGAATAAATGAAGCCTGGCCTGTTGATTTCCACCGTGCTGCCGCTGGCGGCCGCCTGCTGCATCGCCCACGCCGCTCCTGCCGCCACGCCTGCGCCGGCCGCA
>NZ_NRDQ01000206.1 GCF_002878455.1 Janthinobacterium sp. AD80 | reverse complement strand
TGCGCCGCCAGCGCCTGCGTGGCCGTGTCCAGCAGGGCCAGCTGGCGCTCGACGGTTTCCGCCAGCACGGCTTCGTTCAGCGCCACCAGGGCGAATATCGGGTCATCGACGTCGATCCGGATGCCCGTCTTGTCGAACACGTGGGTGCGCAGTTTGTGCTGGTCCACTACCATTGCACCTTGTCCAGTTGTTCGAAGATGTCGCGGTAGACGACCTTGATGCGCTGCTTTTCCATGATGTTGAACTTGTCGTTCTGCAGCACTTCCTGCATCGTCAGGCGCGCCGTGTTCATTTTCTTGACGTCGGCGCCAAAGGTGTCGGGATTGCGCTGGCTCAGGGTCACGCTGCCTTTCACGCGCGCGCGGTTGTCGCTGTACGACTGCGATTCCATGAACTGCTTGCCGGACGCCGATTGCAGCAGGCCGAAGTGTTCGTTTTGCCACAGCACCAGCGGCACCTTGGTCGATTGCGCCGTGGCGACAAAGCCCGTGGCCGTGTCGTGCAGGGTGTCGCCGCCGCCGACGATGGTGTGGATGTAGACCTTGCGGCCGGATTCTTCCAGCAGCGAAAAGCAGTCGTTTTCCAGCAGGTAGCCCATCAGCGGCGAAAAGGTGTTCGCGCCATTGTCGACCACGCAGTTGCCTTCTTCGCCGAGGATATCGATCATCAGCGCATCGAAGCGTTTCGGGTCGATGTTGCGCGCATCCGTCATTACGGGCACGTGTTTGACATTCATCGCCTTGTAGCGCGAAAAAGTGGCGTTTTCCTGATCGGTGTCATAGCAGCGCAGGGGCGTGCCATCCTTGCCGCCCATCCATTGCGCCAGCAGGGTCGAGACCAGGGTCTTGCCGATGCCGCCCTTGCCCTGCAGGATGAAATGTACCGTGTTTTGCATTGCGACTACTCCAAGTTGTTGCGTCAGTGACTCCAAAAGTTCCGTGACAGCGGCGATTGCTCCCGGCCAGACTGCAACTGGCATTTTTACCACAATCCTTTGCAAATATGCCATGGGGAAGAGCGAATCTGGTTATGATGTTAATCAGGATACCATTGATGCAGAGCAAGTTTTGAGTGAAAAATCCACCCCAGAGTGTGAACGAGGACGCAGTGCCGATCTCCAGTCTCGATAAAGCCGACATTGACCGCCTCAATCAGCAAGCGCTGTCTTGTCTGGTGGGCAACCGGCGCCAGGCGCGGCGGCTGGCGCAGATGGCGCTGGCGGCGGCGCAGCGCCAGCAGTATGCGCGCGGCAGCGCGTACGCCGAACTCAATCATTGCTGGCTCGCCTATTATGCGGGCGAGGCGGAGCCGCCGTGCGAACGCCTGACCGACTATTTCCAGCAGACGTGCGACCTGGAGGGCGGCATGGAAGTGGCGGCCCTGCAAGGCGCTTACGCCAGCCGGCGCGGCGACTTTGCCGATGCCGAGCAGCATTTCCTGATGGCGCGCAGCCAGGCCGCGCAGATTCCCGATACCCTGCATAAATTCATGCTGTATGCGCGCCTGGGCGTCGATGCCCTGAACCGCGGCGACACGCAGGACGGCCCGCGCAACTTTTTGCTGGCGCTCGATATCGCCGAGCGCTTCGGCAGCCCCGCGCACCGCGTCAACAGCCTGTCGAACCTGGCGTCGTCGCAGCACGACCTGGGCAATGACGAGGATGCCATTCCGCTGCTGGTCGAAGCGCTCGAGATCATCGGCACGCAAAAGCTGAAATATCAGCAGACCATTGTCTCGGCCAACCTGGCCATGTGCCTGCTCGCTACCGGCAAGCCGGCCGAGGCGCTGGCGCTGGTCGAGCCGTTCTACGAGTGGCCGGAAGAAGACCTGGCCATCCGCGCTTTTTTGTTCTGCATCGCCGCCCACGCCGCCATCCTGCTGCGGCAGCCGGCCAGCGCGCTGCAGCTGCTGCTGCGCGCCGAGGAATATGCGCGCCGCGGCCAGGACCTGGAAGAACAGATGCATGCGTGGCTGGTGCGCGGCAAGCTGGACTTGCATGCGGGGCAGACGGCGCAGGCGCTGGCATCCCTGACGCAGGCGCACAGCTTGCTGAGCTGGACGCGCAACCCCTTCCACCAGCAGCAGATCCTGCGCGGACTGGCCGACATCAATGCCCAGCTGGGCCACTGGGAAGCGGCGTATGGTTTCCTGCAGCAATACCAGGCAGCCTATGAGGCCAGCAGCAAGTCGGCGCGCGCGTCGCGCATCCTGATGCGCAACCTGGAAAAGGAAATGCACAGCCTGAAGGCCGAGCGCGACAAGGCGCTGGAGCTGCAGGCGGCGCGCGAGACGGAAAACGTCAAGCTCGAGCACCTGAACCGCGAACTGGCGCACCAGATCATGCACGTCAATTCGCTGCAGGACAGCCTGAAGGAGCAGGCCATGCGCGACCACCTGACGGGCCTGTACAACCGCCGCCATTTTGAAACCTGCCTGAATGCCATCCTGCACGAGGCCGATGCGGATGCGCCCGTGGCCATCGCCATCATCGACCTGGATTTCTTCAAGCGCGTCAACGATACCTATGGACACAATTTTGGCGACGAGGTGCTGATCCAGTTCGCGCGGCTGGTGGAAAGCCAGCTGCGCGGCAGCGACATGGTGTGCCGCTACGGCGGCGAGGAATTCTGCCTGCTGTTGCGCGATGCCGACAGCGTGATCGCCGCGCACAAGATCGACGATATCGCCGCGCGCTACCGCGAGCTGCTGATCCGCCAGGCGCCGCACAGCCTGGTGGGCTGCACTTTTTCGGCCGGCATCGCCGAGTATCCGCGCCACGGCGCCGGCCGCCACGAGCTCCTGATGCGCGCCGACAGCGCCCTGTATGCGGCGAAACAGGCAGGCCGCGACCGCGCCTGCATCGCCGACGCTACTGGATAAAACGCAGCAGTTCCCGCAGCGCCTGCGCCACGGCCTGCGCGCGCACGGCCTGGCGGTCGCCGGCAAAAACCAGCCGCTGCGTGAGCACGCGCCCGTCCATGGCCCAGCCGAAGCACACGGTGCCGACCGGCTTGCCAGGCACGCCGCCCGTGGGGCCGGCGATACCCGTGGTCGAGACAGCCACCTGGGCTTCGCTGTGGGCCAGGCAGCCTTGCGCCATGGCGGCGGCGACTTCTTCGCTGACGGCGCCATGCGCGGCGAGCAGTTCCGCCGGCACGCCCAGCATGCTGCGCTTGGCGGCATTCGTATAGGTGACGAAACCGCGCTCGAACCAGGCGCTCGAGCCACTGATGTCGGTGACGGCCTGGGCCACGCCGCCGCCCGTGCACGATTCGGCCGTCGCCAGCAGCAAGCCTTTTTCCTGCAAGACCTTGCCGACCTGGGTGGAGAGTGTGAAGATAGCGTTGTTCATGTGGATTTCCTGCATGCGAGGCCATGACTGTAGCATGGCTGGCCTTTCCGGCCGCGCCGTGCCGGGCTGAGCGCGGCAGAAGAAACTTTCCCCGCTGACAGCGAAAATGCGTACACTCTTTTATACATTTGCTACCAATATGGCGGCGCGCGTCCGGCGTGGTGCCGCCATCGGTTCGCTTTACCCATTGGGACGCGGCATGGCGCCGCGCCTTCGAACGCATTATCTTTACTCGGTTGTCATGGCACTACTGAACTGGACCTGGCGGCATAGCGGCCCTCTGCGCGGCCCCGTGCGCGGCCCCATTTGCTGGGGCTGGCTATTGCTGTTGCTGGGCGTGCTGTGCGTGGATGCGCGGGCACAGGTGCCTGGCGAGCTGGAGCGGCAGGTGAAGGCCGCCTATCTGTACAAGTTTGCCGGTTTCGTCGAGTGGCCGGAAGGCAGTTTTGCGCGGCCCGATGCGCCGCTGGTGATCGGCGTGGCCGGCGCCGATGCGCTGGCCGAGCAGCTGGAACTGAGCGTGGCGGGCCACAGCGTCAACGGCCGCCCGGTGCAGGTCAGGAAGGTGCGGCGCGGCGAGTCGCTGGCCGGCTTGCATGTGCTGTATCTGGGCGCGCTGGACAAACCGGTCCTGCAGGAGCTGCTGGCGGCCAGCCGTGGCCTGGCGCTGTTGACGGTATCCGATTCGGATGAGGTCTATGCCATGGGCAGCATGATCAATTTTGTGATGGCCGACGACAAGGTGCGTTTCGACGTGGCCTTGAAACCCGTGGCGCAGGCGCATATCCGCATCAGTGCGCGCATGCTGCTGGCCGCCTACCGCGTGCAGACGGGAGGCGCCTAGATGATCAGGCTGCGTTCCATCCGCCGCAAGCTGATGACGGTGGTCTTGCTGACCACCCTGGTGGCCCTCGTCATTTCGCTGGGTACCATCGTCGTCTACGACTTGCGCGCCTACCACCGCAACCTGGTGGCCGACATCAGTACCCAGGCCGAGCTGCTGGGGCACATGAGTTCGGCCGCGCTGGCCTTCGACGATGAACGCCTGGCGCTGGAAAACCTGAATTTGATGCGCATCCGCCCGCGCGTCACGGCCGGCGCCCTGTACAAGGCCGACGGCAGCCTGTTTGCCAGCTACCGCGCGCATGAACATACGGGACCGGTGCCGCAACAGGTGGGCAAGGAGGGCGAAAACATCGCCGGCAAGTCCGTAGAACTGTTCAAGCCCATCGTCGACAACGGCGAGCTGCTGGGCACCGTCTACCTGCGCGCCGACTATGAACTGGCGGGGCGCACCGTCGATTACCTGGCCATCGCCCTGAGTGTGACGGTGCTGGCGCTGCTGGTAGCCTTGCTGCTGCTGCGCCGTCTCGATCATGTGATCACGCAGCCCATCCTCGACATCGCCGACGTGGCGCGCGAAGTCATCGAGACGGGCGACTATTCGCGCCGCGCGCGCAAGCTCAGCGCCGATGAGGTGGCGCAGCTGGTCGATTCCTTCAACAAGATGCTGGCCGAGATCGAGCTGCGCACGCAGGCGCTGGAACGCTCGAACGGCGAGCTGGCGCGCGAGGCCGAGCAGCGCGCCCAGGCGCAGCAGGAAGTCATGCGTTTGAACCAGGAGCTGGAAGTGCGCGTGCATGAACGCACGGTGCAGCTGGAAATGACGAATGGCGAACTGGCCATGGCGATGGAAGAGGCGCGCAGCGCCAACTATGCCAAGTCGGCCTTCCTGTCGTCGATGAGCCATGAATTGCGCACGCCGCTGAACGCCATCCTGGGCTTCGCGCAAATCCTCAGCTCCGACCGCCTGCCGTCGACGCTGGCGCAAAAGAAGGAATTTGCCGGGCATATCCTCAAATCCGGACGCCATCTGCTGACCCTCATCAATGAAATCCTCGACCTGGCGAAAGTCGAATCGGGCACCGTCAGCCTGTCGCTGGAACCGGTGGCCCTCGATGCCATCTTGCAGGAGTGCCGCGACATGATCGCGCCGCTGGCCAGCCAGCGCGGCATCGGCATGGCCTTTCCCGGCGATTGCGTGCTCAATGTGCTGGCCGACCGCACGCGCCTGAAACAGATCTTGTTGAACCTGCTGTCGAATGCGCTCAAGTACAACCGCGCGCAGGGCCAGGTGAACATCGCTTGCGCGCCGCAGCCGGGTGGGCGCGTGCGCATCAGCGTGCGCGACACGGGCATCGGCCTTGATGCCGAGCAAGTGGCGCTGCTGTTCCAGCCCTTCAACCGCCTGGGTCAGGAAGGCGGCACGGAAGAGGGCAGCGGCATCGGCCTGGTGGTCACCAAGCGCCTGGTCGAACTGATGGATGGCAGCATCGGCGTGGCCAGCGAGCCGGGCGTGGGCAGCACCTTCTGGATCGAGCTGCGCGCCATCGATGCCTTGCCCCTGCCCCCGCCGTCCGGCTTGCCGCGGCCCGACCTGGCCGGCGCGCTGCTCGAGCATAGCGCTCCCGTCACGGTGCTGTACGTGGAAGACAATCCGGCCAACCTCACCCTGGTCGAGGAAATCGTCCGCTACTGCCCGCAACTGCGGCTGCTGACGGCGCACGATGGCCACCTGGGCGTGGAAATGGCGCGCACCCACTTGCCGCAGCTGATACTGATGGACATCAACCTGCCCACCATGAACGGCACTGACGCCCTGAAACTGCTGCGCGCCGACCCGCGCACGGCGCACATTCCCGTCATCGCCCTGACGGCCAACGCCATGCCGGGCGACGTCGAACGCAGCATGGCGCTGGGCTTCTACCGCTATCTGACCAAGCCGATCAACCTTGACGAGTTCAACGCGGCCATCAACAGCGCGCTGGCGCATGTGGCGCAGCAGCGCCGGCAGAAAGGCACGGGCGCGCCATGATCAGCCAGGCCGACATCTATGGCGCGAAAATCCTCATCGTCGACGACCAGGAAGTCAATCTGCGCCTGCTCGAGCATCTGCTGGAAAGCGGCGGCTACACGGCCATCACCAGCACCCTCGACGCGCGCGCCGTGGCCGGCCTGCACCAGCGCCACCAGTTCGACCTGATCATCCTCGACCTGGTGATGCCGGCCATGAGCGGCTACGCCGTGATGGATGCGCTGCGCCCGCTGGAGCTGGAAGGCTATTTGCCCGTGCTGGTGATCGCCGCCGATCCGGACGCCAAGCTGGCGGCGCTGGAGGCGGGCGCGCGCGACTTCATCAGCAAGCCTTTCGATGCGTTGGAAGTGCTCACGCGCATCCGCAACATGCTCGAAGTGCGCCTGCTGCACCGCGCCGCGCGCCACTACAACGCGCTGCTCGAACGCACGGTGGGCCAGCGCACGGCGGAACTGCAGCGCTTCCGCGGCGCCATGGACGCCACCACCGACGCCATCTTCCTCGTCGACGTGCTGGGCATGGCCCTGGTCGACGCCAACGATGGCGCCTGCCGTTTGCTCGGCTACGCGCGCGCGGAGCTGCTGTCGCTGTCGCCCGGTGCCCTGCTGCCTTCGCCGCCGCCGGCGCCGCTGGCGGCCCTGCTCGATGGCTCGGCCCACCTGGCCACGGAAGTGACGGAATGCGAACTGCTGCGCCGCGACCTGAGCCTGGTGCCGGTGGAGCTGGGCTGGCACTGGTATGCGCAGGCGCCCGTGCCGGGCGGGCAGGCCACGGGCGGCCTGCTGCTGATCGCCGTGGCGCGCGACATCAGCGAACGGCGCCAGGCGCAGGAGCGCCTGAAGCACCTGGCCCATTACGATGGCTTGACGGGCCTGCCGAACCGCAGCCTGTTCTACCAGACCCTGGCCCAGGCCGTGGAACTGGCGCAGGAAAAAAGCTGGCGCATCGTGGTGCTGTTCATCGCCCTGGACCGCTTCAAAAGCATCAACGACACCCTGGGCGCGGCGCTGGGCGACGAATTGCTGCGCCAGTTCAGCAACCGGCTGGTGGAATGCGTGCGCCTGCGCGACACGGTGGGGCGCCTGGGCAATGACGAATTCGCGCTGATCCTGGCCATGAGCCGCAACCAGCAGGAAGCCGTGGCGGTGGCCAACCAGGTGCGCGAAGCGCTGCGCGCGCCGTTCGACCTGCGCGGCCACGCCGCCACCCTGACGGCCAGCATCGGCATCGCCATGTATCCGGACGACGCCACCGATCCGGAAACGCTGATCAAATACGCGAATACGGCCATGGGCGGCGCCAAGCAGGCGGGCCGCGACGGCTACCGCTTTTTCACGGCCGGCATGAACGTGCAGGTGCTGGCGCGCCTTGACCTGGAACTGGCGCTGCGCCATGCGCTCGAACACGAACAGTTCATCCTCTACTACCAGCCGAAGGTGGACTTGCGCACGGGCCGCATCAGCGGCGTGGAAGCGCTGCTGCGCTGGCGCCGTCCCGGCTACGGCCTGGTGGCGCCGGCCGAATTCGTGCCGGTGCTGGAAGACACGGGCCTGATCGTGCGCGTCGGCGCCTGGGTGATCCAGGCCGCCTGCCGCCAGATCGCCGAATGGCGCGACAGCGAAGTGGGCCCCGTGCGCGTGGCCGTCAACGTGTCGAGCCGCCAGTTTGCCGAGGGCGACCTAGAAGGGGAAGTGACGCACGCGCTGGCGCGCTACCAGGTGGCGCCGGAACTGCTGGAGCTGGAACTGACGGAAACGGCGCTGATGTCGAATGCCGAGCGCACCATCGTCGTGCTGGGCAAATTGAAGAAAATCGGCGTGAAGGTGGCGATCGACGATTTCGGCACCGGCTACTCGAGCCTCGCCTACCTGCAGCGCTTCCCCATCGACAAGCTGAAGATCGACATCGCCTTCGTGCGCAACATCACCAGCAACCCGAACGACGCGGCCATCGCGCTGGCCATCATCAGCATGGCGCACAGCCTGAAATTGAGCGTGGTGGCCGAAGGCGTGGAATCGCGCCCGCAGCTCGAATACCTGCGGCGCAACCGCTGCGATGAAATCCAGGGCTTTTATTTCAGCCGCGCCCTGCCGGCGCTGGAACTGGGACAGATGATCGTCGCCGGCGCCGGCCTGCCGCCCGGCCATGACCCGGCCGCCCAGCCGGCGCAAACCCTGCTCATCGTCGACGACGACGTCAATGTGCTGTCCTCGCTGCACCGGCTGTTCCGCCCCGAGGGCTATCAAATCCTCACGGCCAGCACGCCGGCCGAAGGTTTCGAGATGCTGGCGCTGCACCGCGTGCACGTCATCGTCTGCGACCAGCGCATGCCCAGCATGAGCGGCACGGAATTCCTCAGTAAGGTAAAAGAGCTGTACCCGGAAACCATCCGCATCATTCTCTCCGGCTACACGGGCCTCGAAGCGGTGCTCGACTCGATCAACCGGGGCGCCATCTACCGCTTCTATACGAAGCCGTGGGACGACACCCAGCTGCGCGACAACATCCGCCTGGCCTTCCAGCACTACTGGATGGTGAACCAGCCGGGGCTGGCGCGGGTGGCGGTGCGCTGAGCGAAGCTTATTCGCTGAAGTGGTCGAACGAGCTCAGTTGTAAATCTAGCGGCTGCCCGGCCGCATCCACCAGCCGCAAGCCTGGCTGCGCTTCGATGCGGCCCACGCGCGTGGCTGGCGTGCCGCAGGCGATGGCCAGGGCGGCGATGGCCGCGCGCGCGGATGCCGGCGCCGTGAAGCACAGTTCATAATCGTCGCCGCCGGCGGCCGTGTAGCGGCGGC
>NZ_NRDQ01000205.1 GCF_002878455.1 Janthinobacterium sp. AD80 | reverse complement strand
GGCCACGGCGGCGGGACGATTGCCAGGGACGGAGGCTGGTGCCGCCGGCACGCCATCGGCGCCGCCTATGCCGGGCCGAAAGGCCAGCATGCGCAGCAAGGTCATGGTGAAGCCCGCGTATTCATCGGGCGCCAGGCCCAGTTCATTGCGGCCGTGCACGGCGATCTGGTAAAACAGCTGCACTTCTTCGGCGTCAAACGCGCCAGCCAGACGCACGATGTCCGCGTATTCAGGCAAGTCCTGCGGCAAGGCGGCGGGCACGGTTTGCGCCAGCGCAATGCGGTGCAGCAAGGTACCCAGATCCTGCAGGGCGCCGTTATACGACAGGCTGCGCGACGCCATCTCGTCGGCCACGGCCAGCAGGTCGGCGCCATCCTGCTGCGCCAGCGCGTCGAGCAGGCGCACCAGATACGACTGGTCGAGGGCACCGAGCATGCCTTGCACGGCATCTAAAGTGACTTCGCCGGCCGCATAGGCGATGGCCTGGTCCGTCAGCGACAAGGCATCGCGCATGGAACCGTGGGCACCCTGGGCCAGCAGGCGCAAGGCCGGCTGCTCGAAGGCGATGCCCTCCTGTCCCAGGATATTGTCCAGGTGGCTGATGATGTGGCCGGGCGGCATCTGCTTGAGGTTGAACTGCAGGCAGCGCGACAGCACGGTCACGGGAATCTTTTGCGGGTCCGTGGTGGCCAGGATGAACTTCACGTGTTCAGGCGGCTCTTCCAGGGTCTTCAGCATGGAGTTGAAGGCGTGGTTGGTCAGCATGTGCACCTCATCGATCATATAGACCTTGAAGCGCGCATTGCTTGGCGCATACACGGCTTGCTCGAGCAGCTGCGCCATTTCATCGACGCCGCGGTTCGACGCCGCATCCATCTCTATATAGTCGACAAAGCGCCCCGCATCGATCGCCGTGCACGCTTCGCACACGCCGCAAGGCTGGGCCGTGATGCCGCCCGTGCCATCGGGACCGATGCAATTGAGCGATTTGGCCAGGATGCGCGAGAGGGTCGTCTTGCCGACGCCGCGCGTGCCCGTGAACAGGTAGGCATGATGCAATCGGCCACTGTGCAGCGCATGCGTGAGCGCGCGCACGACGTGCTCCTGGCCGACGAGCGTCTCGAAGTTCTTGGGGCGGTATTTACGGGCGAGGACTTGATAGGACATGCTGAGATTTTACCATGCGATTTTGCGGGTGATCCTGCGCCGCGGGCGCAAGCCTCATGGCCGGGCCAGACTACGCTGGCAGACGCGGCAAAGCAGCAATTGTATAACATGGCCCGGCAGAAACAGGGAAAACTCGGCAAGCCCGGCAATGCTGCGGGTCGGCAGGAAAATGGGGCCGTAAAAACAAAAAAGCTGCCCATGGCAGCTTGATTGATGATCCTGATGAAACATTCCCGAAGGAGGCGAGCCTGATCTGCGGCACTCATGGTTAATAGCCGTGGCTGCTTCGTTCCCGACCTGACCAGGTTAGCCATGCCACGATGCGCAGGGGCCCGCCGGGGACAATTATAACCGACCTGCGCAAGATTGGGGAAGTCGCACGAAAACCAGAGCACCCCAACGGCAAAATCCTCGGGTTTACATGCATGGCAGACGCAATGGGGTGCAGATCGGCGTAGATCCGCGTAGGTCGCCGTAGGTCGGCGTAGGTCGACTTAGGCCGCAGGCCGTAAGCCGACACTGCTGAGCATGCAGACCCGAGCAAGCAAGCGCCGCAATGTCGGCTTACGCGCAAGCGCCAAGCGGACCTACGTCATTACCTATAACCCCAGCTCTTGCCAGATCCCATCCACCCTGGCCTTCACTTCCGGCGTCATGGCAATCGTCGTGCCCCATTCGCGCGTCGTTTCGCCTGGCCATTTATTGGTCGCGTCGATGCCCATCTTGCTGCCCAGGCCGCTGATCGGCGAGGCGAAGTCCAGGTAGTCGATCGGCGTGTTGTCGACCAGGGTGGTGTCGCGGATGGGGTCGACTCTGGTCGTGATGGCCCAGATGACCTCTTTCCAGTCGCGGATGTTGACATCTTCATCGACCACCACGATGAACTTGGTATACATGAACTGGCGCAAGAAGCTCCACACGCCGAACATCACGCGCTTGGCGTGGCCCGCGTACTGCTTCTTGATCTGCACCACGGCCATGCGGTAGCTGCAGCCTTCGGGCGGCAGATAGAAATCGGTGATTTCGCTGAACTGCTTTTGCAGCAGCGGCACGAACACTTCATTCAACGCCAGTCCCAGCACGGCCGGCTCGTCCGGCGGCTTGCCTGTATATGTGGAGTGATAAATCGGGTCGCGGCGCATGGTAATGCGGTCGATGGTAAACACGGGGAAACTGTCCTGCTCATTATAGTAGCCCGTATGGTCGCCATATGGCCCTTCCAGCGCGTGTTCGTAGCCGCTCGGATGGTTTTCGTCCGGATAGATATGACCTTCGAGCACGATCTCGGCGGACGCAGGCACGCGCAGCTCGCTGCCGATGGCTTTGACCAGCTCCGTGCGGCTGCCGCGCAGCAAGCCGGCGAACTGGTATTCGGACAGGCTGTCCGGCACCGGCGTCACGGCGCCTAATATAGTAGCGGGGTCGGCGCCCAGCGCGACGGCGATCGGATACGGCTTGCCCTTGCTTTGAATCGCGTGCTCGCGGAAGTCCAGCGCGCCGCCACGGTGCGCCAGCCAGCGCATGATGACCTTATTGCGTCCCAGCACCTGCTGGCGGTAGATACCGAGGTTTTGCCGCTTCTTGTTCGGCCCCTTGGTGATCACCAGGCCCCACGTAATCAAAGGAGCGATATCGCCGGGCCAGCAATGCTGGATCGGCAGGCGCGCCAGGTCGACGTCATTGCCTTCCCAGACGATTTCCTGGCACTTGGCGCCGCGCAGTTCCTTTGGCGACATGTCCCACACGGATTTCACCAGCGAACCCAGGCCCAGCAAATCCTTGAAATCCTTCGGCGGCTCCGGCTCCTTCAGGCGCGCCAGCACGTGACCGATCTTGCGCAGCTCGCTGACATCCTCGGCGCCCATGCCCAGCGCGACCCGCCGCGTGGTGCCGAACAGATTGCCCAGTACCGGCATGCTGTGTCCCGTCGGATGATTGAACAGCAAGGCAGGTCCGCCCGCGCGCAAGGTGCGGTCGCACACTTCCGTCATCTCCAAATACGGTGAAACAGGCGTCGAAATGGGCTTAAGTTCACCCATTTGTTGCAGTTGAGAAATAAAATCTCGCAAATCTGAATATTTCATGTGTTTTTAATTTTTTTGACGTCGGACGCCGTTGCTGAAGGATCTATGCCAAGTAATTGATTTTATTGGCTTTTGGCACAATGCAAGTCAAAAAGTAAGACATAAAAGTAATAAAGAATCGATTCGTTAGTATTGACTTGATATAAAACGGCTTCTACAATTCGCCCAACTTGAAAGAGGACGCCGGCCCAAGGCTTGATTTTAGCGTCTCTCTCTCATTCACGGAGTCGGGGCTCCACATGACATTTTAAGGAGTGTTTTCAAAAGGCGTCTGCCTTACCCCCGGTAAAAGTTGTATTGCGACTGATCCAATACCAATGTGGACCGATCAGCTCAAGCAAGCAATGACGGCGTTTCTCGCACGCATCCATACGCGGCGGAAACGATGATATTTCTGATGCACGGCATTGGCAGTACCCACAACACCGCGAGACCGCGGAGGGACTGCCTGTTGACGCGACATTTCGGGGAACTCTATGACTCATCGTAGCACTGAAGCAGCCTTGCCTGCTTCAACCGTGGCTGGCCAGCCAGCGTTGGCGCGTTTGCGCGCCCGCGCACAGGCCATTTCGGCACGTGGCGTTTTGACCACGGCACAACACACACTGACCGTCTTCGGCATTTCCGCCCTGGCGCTGATCGCCCTGCTGATGTTCCGCCCTGACCTGGGCAAGCAACTGACGCACAGCCTGTTCCCGCTGCCGATGGCAGAAGCACAAGCTGTTGAAGCACCTGCCCTGTCGGCACTGATGGAAGCGCCGGCGTCCGTGCAAACGGCCGCCGTCAAGGACGTGCCGCTGACCAAGGAAGAAAAAGCCTTGCTAGGTACGCAAAAGCAGCAGCAATGGGTCACCGACTGGCTTTCCAAGCGCTACCGCGTGGCCAATGACGCGACCAATATGCTGGTCTCGACGGCTTACCTGACGGCGCGTGAAATCAAGCTGGACCCGCTGCTGATCCTGGCCGTGATGGCCATCGAGTCGGGCCTGAATCCGTTCGCGGAAAGCCCGGTCGGCGCACAAGGCCTGATGCAGGTCATGTCGAAGATCCACCACGAGCGCTTCCAGGAAATGGGCGGCGTGCAGGCAGCCCTGAATCCGGTGGCCAACATCCGTGTCGGCTCGCTGATCCTGAAAGACTACGTCACGCGTGGCGGTTCCGTTGAAGCCGGCCTGAAAACCTACGTGGGCGCCGCCAACTTCGCCACCGACTCGGGCTACGGCTCGCGCGTGCTGGCCGAATACCGCCGCCTGAAACAAGTGTCCGCCGGCCAGCGCGTGCCAACCACGACCCCGGTGATGGCATCGAACACGCCAGCGCCTGCCAAGGCACCGGCACCTGCAGCGGAAAGCGGCAGTATTACCATCAAGATTGCACCGCATAACGAGATCGCCGGCCTGTGACCCTTTAAAAGCCCTCACAGGGGCATCCAAAAAGCAGCACCCAATGAAAAAGCCACCGCACGCAAGTGCCGGTGGCTTTTTTTACTGCCTGCGGCCATGGCCGCAGGAACTACTCTGTATATTACTTGCGCTTGTTGGCGTTGACTTCTTCCTCGCGGAATTTCACTGCCAGCTTGTCCAGCACGCCGTTCACATACTTGTGGCCATCGATACCGCCAAACGACTTGGCCAGCTCGACCGCTTCGTTGATGACGACGCGGTACGGGATTTCCATGTTGTTCTTCAGCTCGAAAGCGCCGATCAGCAGGATGCCGTGTTCGATCGGCGACAGTTCGGCGATGTTGCGGTCGATCAAGGGTGCCATGCTGTCGCGCAGCGCCAGCGAATCCTTGATGGCGCCGTACAGCAGCACCGTGAAATGATCGCCATCGGCCTTGTCGAAACCATGGGCCGCGCGAATATTGTTCACGACGGTGGTCGCGTCTTCATTGTTCAGCAGCCACTGGTACAAGCCCTGCAGCGCGAACTCGCGCGCGCGGTGACGCGGCGTGCGGTTTTTGCTGGGGTTGGCGAGCAAATTTTTCTCAGTCATGATTGTTACCTGTTCTTAAATACGTATTTACTGCAGATAGTGACGAATACCGCTGCGCGCTGCCAGGCAGCACACTGCGGCGCAAGCACGATTAATCCTCGTCTGTGTCTTGCAACTCTTCCAGCGCTTGCGCCAGATTGGCCATTTCCACTGCCACGCGTGCCGCTTCGGCGCCCTTGACCAGCATGCGCACTTCCGCTTGCTCGTCGTTTTCCGTCGTCAACACTGCGTTGGCGATGGGGATGCCGTAATCGAGACCGACGCGCGTGATGCCCGCGCCCGATTCGTTCGATACCAGCTCGAAGTGATAGGTTTCACCGCGAATCACGGCGCCCAGTGCGATCAGGGCGTCGAATTGCTCGGTTTCCGCCATTTTTTGCAGAATCAGTGGTATTTCCAGGGCGCCCGGCACGGTCACGTGCAGGATATCTTCATCGGCCACGCCCAGCTTGCTCAACTCTTCCAGGCATGCCGACAGCAAGCCACCGCCGACGATTTCATTGAATCGTGCCTGGACGATACCGACGCGCAAACCTTCGCCGGCAAAATTGGTTTCATAGGTTCCTACGCTCATCATAAGCCTCTTTAATCTGGTGGTTCAGAGCGGCACGCACATGCCGCCATCGTTTACTCTCACATCGACGCCTGACAAAATCGTCGCGAGCGGCAGCGAGTTGTGGTCGAGAAGCGCAACTGTACGAAGGTACAGTGAGCATCACGGACCGCACATCGCGACGCGCAGTAGATTTAGCCAGGCGTCTGGCCAGGACGGCACTGAAAACCCGTTACTTCCAGGTCGAAACCTGCCATCGACGGCATCTTGCGGGGGCTGGCCAGCAATTGCATCTTGCTCACGCCCAGGTCGCGCAGGATTTGCGCGCCGATGCCATAGCTGCGCAGGTCCATGCTGGCGGCGCGGCCTTTCGGCTTGGCTTGCGGCGTGTCCAACGCGGCGAACTGGGCAAACAGCTCGCTCGAGGTCTCGCCGCAGTTCAGCAAGACCATTACGCCCCGCTCTGCCTGCTTGATGGCGGCCATCGAGGCGGCCACCGTCCACGAGTGGGTGGTCGCTTCGCTTTCCAGCACGTCCAGCAGGGAAACGGGCTGGTGCACGCGCACCAGGGCTTCCAGGCCAGGGGCCAGGTCGCCGTGCACGAGAGCCAGGTGGGCCGATGCGCTCGGCTTGTCGCGGAAGGCGATCAAGCGAAATTCGCCGTGCGCCGTGTGCAGGGTGCGCTCGGCAACGCGCTCGACCAGCGATTCCGTCTGGCTGCGGTAATGGATCAGGTCGGCAATCGTGCCGATTTTCAAGCCATGCTGCTCGGCAAACACCAGCAAGTCCGGCAGGCGCGCCATGGTGCCGTCGTCCTTCATGATTTCGCAAATCACGGACGCGGGCGTCAGGCCGGCCATGGCCGTCAAGTCGCAACCGGCTTCCGTGTGGCCTGCGCGCATCAGCACGCCGCCTTTTTGCGCTTTCAGCGGGAAGATATGGCCAGGCTGGACGATATCGCTGGGCTGCGTGCCCTTGGCCACGGCCACCTGGATGGTCTTGGCGCGGTCGGCGGCGGAAATGCCCGTGGTCACGCCTTCGGCAGCTTCGATGGACACGGTGAAGTTGGTGCCATACGCGGTACCGTTGCGCGAGGTCATCATCGACAGGTTCAGCTCGTCGCAACGCTCTTCCGTCAGGGTCAGGCAAACCAGGCCACGCGCATGCGTGATCATGAAATTGATGGCTTCAGGCGTCACGAAATCGGCGGCAAGCACCAGGTCGCCTTCATTTTCCCGGTCTTCTTCATCGACCAGTATCACCATGCGGCCGGCGCGCAATTCAGCGACGATCTCTTCGGTGCTGGATATAGACATTATTCATCCTCGTATGACGCCTGGCCAAACCTGCTGCATGTCGGCACAGGCGGCCTGCGATGCGCACTGTCGTTTCTGACGGTTGCGCTTCTCAGCCACCTCTCCTTGCCGCTCGCGACGGTTTTGCCGGACGTTGTTAATGAAACTAAAAACTGACACTGAACCTGCAACATCAAGTGCGAATATTCCCCAGATTTGCGGGAATTTTCTTATAACCTGCTATTTTAAAGGATTTAGCGCTTGCAGACCTGAAATAAGACAGCACAGCAACGCCATGCCGCAACAAGGCGCGGCACACGCATCTTGCGCTCCCCTGCCCCACGAAGCGCGGAGTCTTTGATCCAACGCCAAGACGCCGGCAAAACGCGCGCCGCCCACCTTGCAAAGCGCATAAGATCGTCTGGTCAGCACCCGGCAGCACTGCTTGCGCCGTGTGCGGATTTCTCCCTTTGCGCCGCGCGGCTCCGCCACGGCAGGCGTTTCCCCATGTTCGCATTACCCCACACAGGAGCGGCAGCATGAAAACCAACGGTTCGGCCATCTGGTCAGGCGGCATCAAGGATGGCAAGGGCGCCATCAGCACCCGCAGCGGCGCCTTGCAGGAATATCCCTACGGCTTTGCCAGCCGCTTCGAAGGCAAGCCGGGCACCAATCCCGAAGAATTGATCGGCGCCGCCCACGCGGGCTGCTTCACCATGGCCCTGTCGCTGATCCTGGGCGAAGCGGGCCTGACGGCGGAAAAGATGGAAACGACGGCCGAAGTGACCCTGGACAAGGTCGACGACGGCTTTGCCATCACGGCCGTCCATCTGATCCTGAAAGCGAAGATTCCCGGCGCCGACCAGGCCAGGTTCGAGGAATTGACGGGCAAGGCCAAGGCTGGCTGTCCCGTGTCGAAGTTACTAAAAGCCAACATTACCCTGGATGCCACCCTGCTGCCTTGAGTTATGCCGGCTTGCGTTCCCTGCCTTGCATCACGCTGGCTTGCGTCCCGCAGCCCCGGGTCCGCTGCCTGAATCCCGCCACAGGGGATCAGGCAGCGCTAAATCTTGTTTACGGGCTTGACAGGCTCCACGGGAGCGACAGGCGCCACCAGCGGCAGCCGCGAGTCGGCGGCAGGCAGCGGCCGGTTCATCAGACCGGGATTCAGGGCGGCATTATTCAAATTGTAGGCAGCGATGGCAGCCGCCACGGACGGGTCCTGCGACGACGGCGGCGGCACGGCCATGCCCGCATTCTGTGCGGCCAGCTCTTGCGCCTGCGCATTTTGCTGCGCCAACTGGGCTTGCGCCGTTGCCGCCAGGCCCTGATCGGCTTGCAGCTGCTCCGTGCGCGCCAGCGACTGCGTCCGCTCACTCGCCGCCCGCGCCACCATTTGCGCATCGTCCGCGGCCAACTGGGCCCGTATGGCCTCGTCCGCCGCCACTTGTGCCTGCTCCTCCAGCCGTGACTGCTGCAGCTGCGCCTGCCGCAAGCCGCCCTGACGCAGATCCTCCACGCGCGCCGCATCTTGCAATCCGGCCTGGCGATCACCTTCGATGCGCTGGGCGTCACTGCGCTGGGCATCGCTACGCACGCCATCGGCGCGCTGCGCCTGCAGCCGCTCCTCGCCGCTCTCGGCCTGCAATGCTTGCTGCCGCTGCAGGCTGGCGTTGCTTTGCTGGGTTTGCTGAGCTTGCTGGGCTTGCTGGGCTTGCTGGGCTTGCTGGGCTTGCTGGGCTTGCTGGGCTTGCTGAGCTTGCTGAGCTTGTTGAGCTTGTTGGGTTTGCTGGGTTTGCTGGGTTTGCCCCTCGCCGGCCTGCGCCAGCTGGGCGCGGGCAGCCGTGGCAGAAGGAAGGCCGGCGGGATCCTGCCCCGCCTGCCGCACCTCTTGCAAATCCTGGCTCAGCTCTTCCGCTTCCATTTGCCGCCGCACTTCCAGCTGCCGCTGCCCCAAGGCATCGAGCGGCGCCTGGTCCGGCGCCGCCCCGGTTTCCAGGCCTGGCTGGTTCACGGGCGCCTGCGCCGTGGCC
>NZ_NRDQ01000204.1 GCF_002878455.1 Janthinobacterium sp. AD80 | reverse complement strand
ATCGGCGCGGCCACCACCGTGGCGACGGGGCCGCTGGGGCCGGTGGTCGGCGCGCTGGTGGGCGCCCACGTGGGTTCGCTCTACAGCTTCAATAAAATGAAGGGCGCCGGCGAGCCGGAAGAAAGCCCGGATGGCGATGGCGACGCGCAGGGCGAAAATCGCCGCCAGCCCCGCCATCCGGGCATGCTGATCGCCGTGGCGCTGGGGGCTGCCCACGAGCGCGAGCGGGCGCTCGAGGCCTTGCACCGGCTTGGCGCCGAGCATATCGAAGAGGCCGAAGGCACGATCGCGAATGGCGACTGGCACGACTTCGACCCGCTCAGCATCCCCGTGCTGGTGGCCTGATGCGCGTGCCGGCCGCCGCAATATGCATAAATGCCGCGCTGCACGAAAATTAGGTATTATTCTTGTTAGTATTGGTGGTTCTTGCTAAACAATGCCGACAGGGATAGTTCCCGTGCGCCCGACGTGACCATGGACCCAGGTGACTGCCCGTATTACTTGCCTCGCATGCTAACGAGTATGGATAGGAGGGCGCGTCATGACACAGGCATGGTTCATTCTGACACGGGCCGACGGACGCGATATCTGTGCGCCCTCGCCGACACAGCTGGCCGATGCGCTGGCCGAGGTCTACCGGGGCGCCGCTATCGCGCCCGATGGCAGCCCGGCCGCCGTCTTGCTGCGCTTTGGCTACGATGACGGCTTGATGTATCAGGTTGAAGTCGCTAGCGGAGGCGAAGTCACTTTCGAAGAGTGGTCGGACCGCGACTGCGAGATCGCGCTGGCCAGTCCGCGCCGCATGTCGGCCCTGCCGCAGGATGCCGCGCTGCAATTGTGGCAGTGGCTGGCGCAGCGCCAGGTGGCAAAAATCCGCAGCCAGCCCTGGCAGGGCGGCTAGCGGACTTTTTCGTGAAACGATTTAGTGCGCCATCAGCACGGGGATCGTCATGCTTTGCAGTACCGTGCGCGTGACGCCGCCCAGAATGGTTTCGCGCAGGCGCGAATGGCCATACGCTCCCATCACCAGCAAATCGGCCGACAGGTCGGCCGCCTGCGACAGCAGCGCTTCGCCGATATCGCCGCGCCGCACGCCGCCCCCATCGAGCAAATGCACTTTTGCCTGCACGCCGTGGCGCGCCAGGTATTGCAGCAATTCCGCGCCCGGCTGTTCGCCATGTTCGGCAGCATGCACCTGGGCATCGAAGATGGCCACGTGGACATGTTCGGCACGCTGCAGCAGGGGCAGGGCGGCGCTGACGGCGCGGCTCGCCTCCTTGCTGGCATTCCAGGAAATGAGCACATTGCGCGCGGCGGCCGGCGGCGCCAGCAGGGGCAGCGGCGGCGCATACGGCACGATCAGCACGGGCCGGCCCGAATGCAGCAGCACGTAAGCGGGGAAGTCGCGCATCACGGACGGCGATTTATCCTTGGCATTGTATTGGCTGATGACCACCAGGTCCGCATAACGGGCAAGCAAGCTCATGCCACCCGCCGCCTCGTCGTCCACCACACGCTGCTCGAACGATGCCACGCCCGCCGCGCGCACCTGCTGTTCAAAGCCGTCGAGCGCACGCGCGGCCCGTTCGCGCAGGAAATTCAAATGCAGTGCCAGGTTTGGATCGGCATCAATGTCGGGCTGGTTCTGGTACAGCAGGCGCGACACGCCCGTCAGGGCCACGCCCGTCAGGTGGCCGCCGCAGGCCTGGGCAATGCTGGCGGCCGCATCAATGCGGGCGCCGCGGCTGGCGCTGTCGTCGACGTGCAGCAGCACGGTTTTATAAGTCATGGCGGTGCCTCTCGCTGTGGAGTGAGTCTTATTCTTGCACAGTCCGCGCTGTCCGCCGCGCACGGCTGCCCCAGGCTGGACAGTTGATCTGGCGCAAAACCGGCGCTAAAAACTGCTCCTACACTTGATTCCACGCAGAATAACCATAACAAGCGGGGAGTCAGCAATGAGCGAACAACGAGTAGCATTGGTCACGGGCGGCATGGGCGGCCTGGGCACGGCCTTGTGCCGCCGGCTGCATGCGGCGGGCTTGCAGGTCGTGGCGGCGCATACGCCGGGCAATACGCGGGTGGAGAACTGGCTCGACGAGCAGCATGGCCAAGGCTATTATTTCCACGCCATGCCCGTCGATGTGACGGACTATGCCGCATGCAGCGAGGCGGTCGGCCGCGTGCTGTCACAGTTCGGCAGGGTCGACGTGCTGGTCAACAACGCCGGCATCACGCGCGACCAGAGCATGCGCAAGATGGAATTGCCGCACTGGTCCGAAGTCATGCGCACCAATCTCGACAGCCTGTTCAACATGAGCAAGCAGGTGCTCGAACCCATGCTGGAAAAAAAATGGGGCCGCATCATCAATATCTCGTCCGTGAATGGCCAGAAGGGCGCCTTTGGCCAGTGCAACTATGCGGCCGCCAAGGCGGGCGTGCATGGTTTCAGCAAGGCGCTGGCGCTGGAAGTGGCGCGCCACGGCATTACCGTCAATACCGTCTCGCCCGGCTATTTGCGCACGCAGATGGTGACGGCCGTGCCGGCCGACATCATGGAAACCAAGATCCTGCCGCAAATCCCCCTGGGCCGCCTGGGCGAACCGGACGAGGTGGCGGCGCTGGTGGCCTACCTGGCGTCGGACGAGGCGGCATTCGTGACGGGCGCGAACATCGCCATCAATGGCGGCCAGCACATGAGTTGAACACGCTGGCGGCGCAGGCCGCTGGCAGCAGGGCAATGGCAGTGGAGGAGACCCGGCCACCCAGCCGGCACGCACGATGCAGGCGGGGGACGGATGGCAGTACGGCAATACAGCTGGTACAGGCAGTCGCAAGGGGCAGGGCAGCGATGCCTTGCCCTTTGTTGTCTTTGTTGTGTTTGTTGTGTTTGTTGTTTAAGGCGAGAAACCTAGCGCTGCGTTTTTTCCAGGCGCGTCTGGCAATCGATGCACAGGCGCGCTTCGGGGCGGGCGTTCAGGCGCGACAGGCCGATGGCTTCGCCGCAGTTGTCGCACAGGCCGTAGCTGCCGTCGGCAAACTTGGCCAGCGCATGCTTGGTGATGGCCAGCTGCGCCAGGTTGTGTTCGGCCGCTTCGCTGACGAGCGCGTTCAGGGTGCGCACGCTGGCGTTGTCGGCGGGCGAGGCTTCGATTTCATTGAGCAGCGAGGCGCGCGCGCCGGCTTCCGCTGTTTCGTTCTCGATCTGTTCCAGCAGCGCAAGCTTGCGTTGTTCCAGCACGCCTTGCAGGCGCTGTAGCTGGTCTTGTGGCAATCCATTCGGCAATCCGTTCATGGCCTTCACCTGGCGGGAGTCTCTTCCAGTATGGTAGTCCAAGATTGCCCGCTCCGCTTGCGTTACTACCCGCGCCGCGTTTGATGCGGCGCAGGCAGGCCAGGGTAGTTCTATGCTGGTTCTTTCAGGCAGTTGACCATCCAGGCTACGCCGAACTGGTCTTTCAGCATGCCGAAGCGTTTGGCCCAGAAGGTCTCTTGCAGCGGCATCTGGATGGCGCCGTCACGCGCCAGCGCGTCGAACGCTTGTTCGGCCTGTTCCGGCGTATCCAGGGTCAGGCATACCGAGCTGCCGCGCATGCCCGTCGCGCCATCTTCGGAACAGCCGCCGTCCGAGCCCATCAGCATGGTGGGGCCCAGTTGCACGGAGCCGTGCATGATTTTGTCGTACCAGTCTTCCTTGACTTGCTCCTGGCCCGGCGTGCCGCGAAACGGCATCAGGCACAGGTCGGTGCCATGCAGGTGCTGGCGGTAGTATTCCAATGCCTGTGCGCAGTTTCCATTGAATTGCAAATACGGTTCGATACGCATGTTGGTCTCCTCTGGTGGCTCCGCCGGCACGATTGCCATGCGGGGACGTCCCAGTATAGGCGCCCGATGGCTGATTTCAATCAGTCTGGCGCCATCTCTTGCAGCCGCTCACGCACCTTGCCCAGGGTGCTGAGGATGCGTTCCGGGTGGCCGGCCAGCACGGCGCTGCCCAGGTGCAATAAACTCGTCGCCAGGCTGATCCAGTGCCGCACATCGTCGTTGCGGGCAATGCTCAGACGCACCGTGTCGAGCAGGCCGCTGAGCTGGCGCTGCGCCGTGTCCAGGCCCGCCACCGTGTGGCCGGCGGCATCCGCATACAGCTGGTTGGCTTGCTGGCGCAAGGCCACTTCCAGCGCAAACACGGCTTGCGCCTGGCTGTGGCTGATGCCGTTTTCGCCCTGGCTGGCGCGGCGGCGGATGGCGCGCATGACGGCGCCGTGCAGGGTGATGGCCGCCTGCGACAGGCTGTCGGCCAGCTGCTCCACGCGCATGGCGTTGCTGAGTGCCGCCTCGCGGCGTTCGCTGCTTATCGATCCATCCATCCTGCCTCCGTGGTGGTGAAGGCTGCCGTGGCCAGGCGCGCATGGTCGCGTCCCAGCGCCGCCAGGTGCCGGCGCGCCAGGGTATGGCGCAGGCCGGCCAGCCGGTATTCCTCGCTTTTGCTTTGCTGCAGGCTTTTCGCCAGCACGGCCAGCAGGCGCTGCTGCGGCGTGTCCGCATACGCGATCTCCACTTCCAGCAGGCCCAGCACCACGTCGCGTTCGTTGTCGCCGCTCTTGTCGTACAGCGCCAGCACGCTGTCCAGAGCAGCCAGCAAGTCTTGCAACGGCGCATCGCCGTCGTGCAGCACCTGGGACAGGCGCGCCTGCTGGCTGGCCGCGCCGCCCAGGCGCGACAGTTGCTGCAGCAATATGCTGTAGGCGCTGACATGGCGGTCGTCGATGCCGCTGCCGGGCCAGGCGCGGATGGCGGCGCCGGCGCTGGCCAGCTCGGGTGCGATGTCATACGCATCGGCCCGTGCCAGCCGGCCCAGCGCCTGCAGGTACAGGCGCACGGCTTGCGCCAGGCGCGCCACGTCGGCTTGCGCGGCGCGGCGCTGGGCGTCGAGCAGCTGCTCGCGCGCGTCTTCGGCGGCTGACAGATAGGGGCGGGCGCGCTGGTAGCTGTCGACATGGCGCTGCGACAGTTCGCCGAAGGTGTTCAAGGCATCGGCGCCGGCGGCCAGCGCGCGCACTTGCGCCAGGTCCGTGCGCGAACTGGCGCAGCCGCACAGCAGCAAGATGGGTAGGAGCACGATGGCGCAATAGCGGGCAGGTAGGGAAGACACGTCACCTCGCGATACGATGTGTTCTGTATGGAAAGGTATTGTGGTTGCGCCCGGCCCCGTGTGCCTTGTGCGGGCGCAAGCGCTGAGCAATTAGCGGAGCACGGCAGGCATGGCAGCCGCGCCCGCTGGGGCTCAGGCCAGCTGTTCGCGCCAGCCCAGGCCGGCGGCGGTATCGCCGGCGGGACGGTATTCGCAGCCGACCCAGCCCGTGTAGCCGACCTGATCGAGCAGCCTGAAGATATGGCGGTAATTGATTTCACCGGTGCCCGGCTCGTGGCGGCCCGGCGTGTCGGCGATCTGGATGTGGCGGATCAGGGGCAGCAGGGCGCGGATGGTGTTGCTCAGTTCGCCTTCCATGCGCTGCATGTGATAAATGTCGTATTGCAGGAAGATATTGCCGCGCTGGCAGTCGGCGATGATATCGGCCGCCTGCTCGCTATGGTTGAGGAAGTAGCCGGGCATGTCGTAATGGTTGATCGGCTCGATCAGCACGTTGATGCCATGCGGGCGGCAGGCGTCGGCCGCGAATTGCAGGTTGCCGATCAGGCTTTGCCGCGCCCGCTCCAAACTCATGCCGGCCGGCACGATGCCCGCCATGCAGTGCAGCTGCGTGGCCCCCAGCGCCAGCGCATACTCTAGCGCCAGCGCCACGCCAGTGCGAAATTCCTCGCCCCGCCGCGGATCGCAGGCGATGCCCCGTTCACCCCGCTCCCAGTCGCCCGGCGGCAGGTTGAACAGGGCCAGCTGCAATTGATGCTGGTCCAGCTGCGCGGCGATCTGGCGTGCTTCGAGCGCATACGGAAACAGGAATTCAACAGCCTCGAACCCCGCCTTGCGCGCGGCGGCAAAACGGTCAAGGAAGGGCAGTTCGGTAAACAGCAGGCTGAGGTTGGCGGCGAAGTTCGGCATGGTCTGGGCGCGAAAGGGATGGTGACACTATCCTAGCCCAAATCGGCAAATGGTGGCGTGCATGAAAAAACCGTCCCAGGAGCCAGTCCTGGAACGGTTTTTGTCGTCTGTTGGATCAAGACAAACGCCGCCTGAAAGCGTCGCGAGCGGGAGTGATATTGCGTTGAGTAGCGCAGCCGTACTCAGGTACGGCGAGCAACGCAAACGCAATAGCGCCCCGCGCAGCAGCTTTCAGGCCGCGTTTTAGCGGCCGCGGCCGCCGGAGCGGTGGTTGGCCGCCGAGCGCGGCGCATTGCCCGAACGGTTGCCGCCGCCACCGCCGCCGCCCGATGGGCCGGCGCTGCGTGGCTTGGCACCGCCGCCACCGGTTTTCACGCGCACCACGGCGCCGGCTGGCGCGCGGCTGTTGTTGCGGTGACCACCGGTGCCGCTGCGCAATTGCACAGGCTGGGCGCGGGCGTTCAGGTCCGGCTCGAAGCCTTCGATGACTTCGCGCGGCAGGGTTTGCTTGATCAGCTTTTCGATGTCTTTCAACATTTCGTGCTCATCCACGCAGACCAGCGACACGGCTTCGCCCTTGGCGCCGGCACGGCCCGTGCGGCCGATACGGTGCACATAGTCTTCCGGAATGTTCGGCAAGTCGTAGTTGACGACGTGCGGCAACTGGTCGATATCGATACCGCGCGCGGCGATGTCGGTGGCGACCAGCACTTGCAAGGTGCCATCCTTGAACTCGGACAGCGCGCGCGTGCGCGCCGACTGGCTCTTGTTGCCGTGGATGGCCAGCGCGCCAATGCCGTCCGCGCCCAGCTGCTCGACCAGTTTATTCGCGCCATGCTTGGTGCGGGTAAATACCAGCACTTGCGTCCAGTTGTTCGACTTGATCAGGTAGGACAGCATCGGGTGCTTCTTGTCGCGGTCGACCGGATGGATCTTTTGCTTGATCACTTCCACGGTCGAATTGCGGCGCGCCACTTCGATCATGGCAGGCTTGTTCAGCAAGCCGTCGGCCAGGGCCTTGATCTCTTCCGAGAACGTTGCCGAGAACAGCAGGTTCTGGCGTTTCGGCGGCAGCACGGCCAGCACTTTCTTGATGTCGCGGATGAAGCCCATGTCCAGCATGCGGTCGGCTTCGTCGAGGATCAGGATTTCCACTTTCGACAAATCAACCGTGCCCTGGCCCATGTGGTCCAGCAAGCGGCCTGGCGTGGCGACGAGGATGTCGACGCCATGCTTCAATTGCTTGATTTGCGGGTTGATGCCGACGCCGCCGAAGATCACGGCGGAGTTCAGTTTCGTGTACTTGCTGTAGGCGCGCACGCTTTCCTCGACCTGCGCGGCGAGTTCGCGCGTCGGTGCCAGGATCAGGGCGCGGATCGGGCGCGTCGAGGTGTTGCTGGTGATGGCAGCGCCGTTGGCGTCGGTCGACAGGCGGTGCAGCACAGGCAGGGTAAAGCCGGCCGTCTTGCCGGTACCGGTTTGTGCGCCGGCCAGCAAGTCGCCGCCAGCGAGCACGGCGGGAATCGCCTGCGACTGGATCGGGGTCGGCACGGTGTAGCCGTGTTCGGTAACGGCACGTACGATAGCGTCGGACAATCCGAGGGAGGAAAAGGACATGGTAACTTTATTGTGAGATCGGCCTGTCGCCATCGTGGGGCGCCAGTCGCAGGCAATCAGATTAGGGGTCGAAAGACAGCGGCAAGGGGACTGGTCATATGTGCCGCACACGCGAAGTATAACAGCCTGGCAAAAAAGCGCCTGCTTTGTTTCAAGTTTGCAATGTCACAAGTAAAGAAAAAGGCGGCAAAGACGCGCTGTTTGCCGGCAATTTTGGGTAGAATTTCTGCCTGCACCCCTTGCGCGGGGGACCGCCGCGCTGCCGGGGTTCTTGTTCCTGGAGGAATACCATGCGCATTGCCGACCTTCGCATCGCCACCCGCCTGTACGGCGGCTTCGGCGCCATTGTCCTGCTGCTGGCCGTCCTGGTCACAGTTGCCACCCTGAATTTCTCAAAACTGGCCGACGCCAGCGCCATCAATACGCATACCTATCAGGTGCTCGCTGAAAATGACGCCGTCCTGGAAAGCCTGATCAATATAGAAACGGGCCAGCGCGGCTACGTGATCACGGGTGCCGACTCTTCGCTGGAACCGTATGCGGCGGGCAAGGCGGCGTTTCGCCAGCACCTGGACAAGGCGCGCGCCCTGACCAGCGACAATCCGGCGCAGCAGGAGCGCCTGGCGAAACTCGATGCCGCCCAGAACGCCTGGCTGGCGGGCGCGCTCGATCCCGTGATCGCCCTGCGGCGCGCCGTGGCGCAGGGCACGGCCGCCATCGAGCCGGTGCTGGCGCTGGAAAAGCAGGGGCGCGGCAAGGCTGGCATGGACGCCATGCGCGCGCTGCTCAAGGACGTCGGGCAGGCGGAGTCGGCCTTGCTGGCGCAGCGTTCGCAGGCCGTGGCCAGCCTGCAAGCGCAGACGCGCTGGGTCTTGCTCGGTGGCGGCCTGGTGACACTCGTGCTGGCCGCGCTGGTGGCCATGTGGTTGGCAAGAAATATCAGCCGGCCCCTGCGCTCGGCCATCGAGGTGGCCAGGCAAGTGGCGCAGGGCGACCTGACAGTGCGCGTGGACGTGCGCTCGCGCGATGAAACGGGCGAACTGATGCAGGCCTTGCAGGAGATGACGGCCAGCCTGCTGCGCATCGTCAGCGAAGTGCGCGGCGGCACGCAGACCATCGCCACGGCGTCGCGCCAGATCGCCTCGGGCAACCTGGACTTGTCGGCACGCACGGAACAGCAGGCCAGTTCGCTGGAAGAGACGGCCTCGTCGATGGAAGAACTGACGGGCACGGTCCAGCAGAATGCGCAGAATGCCCACGAAGCCAATGGCCTGGCGGCAAGCGCATCGACGGTGGCGGGCAAGGGCGGCGCGGTGGTGGCGCAGGTGGTGGCGACCATGGGCTCGATCAACGATTCCTCGCGCAAGATCGTCGACATCATCGGCGTCATCGACGGCATTGCCTTCCAGACGAATATCCTGGCCCTCAACGCGGCTGTCGAAGCGGCCAGGGCCGGCGAGCAGGGGCGCGGCTTTGCCGTCGTCGCCACCGAGGTGCGCAACCTGGCGCAACGCTCCGCCGGCGCGGCGAAGGAAATCAAGGCCCTCATCAACGATTCCGTGGCGCAAGTGGAAAGCGGCGCGCGCCTGGTCGACGAGGCGGGACACACGATGCACGAGATCGTCGACAGCGTGCACAAGGTCAGCAGCATCGTCGGGCATATCTCGGCCGCCAGCGACGAACAGCGGGCCGGCATCGAGCAAGTTAATCAGGCCATCAGCCAGATGGACCAGGTGACGCAGCAGAACGCGTCCCTGGTGGAACAGGCTGCCGCTGCGGCGGAAGCCATGCAGGAGCAGGCGGCGCGCCTGGCCGACGCCGTGGCCGTGTTC
>NZ_NRDQ01000203.1 GCF_002878455.1 Janthinobacterium sp. AD80 | reverse complement strand
TGGGGCCGCCTGTTCACCCTGGACGCGGACGCGCTGCGTGCCTGGCAGGACGACACGGGCGACAGCCTGCCTGCCGCCCGCATCCGCTTGCCTGACGTGCTGGACGGGGCGCCGCGCCTGTTGACGCGCATCCGCGTGCATGGCGACATCATGCTGGGCGATTACGACTGCAGCTTGAATCTGCCCCTGGCCCTGCCGGGCAAGCCGCTGCTGGCGGGCGGCAGCGTGCTGGACTTCCGCTACCGCCTGGGCGGCTCGCCAGGCCTGGCATTCCAGCTGGCCGGCGCGCCGGGCTAAGACGGCATCGCAGCGCAACGCTGCGGCCTGCGCTGCGGGCCATGCTGTCACGGTAGTAATACTACATTGGCAAACAATTTATTTATGTAGGATAATGACGAGACGAATTGCATTTGTTTAAATGCGATTTAACGCAACCATCCAAGTCAACAAAACAATAAGTCTTGCGGGAGTCTCGTCTCATGAATCATCCAGGCAACGAACCATCTGCAGCATCCGCTTCACCTTCCTCGCTTCCCAGCCTCGGCCGTCGCCACGCCCTGATCGGTCTGGCCGCCTTGCTGGCCCAGGCCGGCTTCTGGAGCAATCCCCTGTCGGCCGCCATGCCGGCGCCGGCCAGTGCACCGGCCAGCGGGCCGGCGCCCGCCACCATGCTGTTCTACACCTTGTCGCAGACGATCACGGGCCACCGCGATCTGTCCGCCGGCACGGCGGCGCGCATCGAGCAAGCCATGCGCAGCAACGTCCCCGGCTTCGCCGAACAGTTGCCACGGCTGGGCGCGCTGGTCGTCACGGGCCAGGAAGCCAAGGCCTTGCTGGCGGCCGCCACCGCCGCTGATGCGGGCCTGCGCGAACTGGCGCTGGCCATCGTGGCCGCCTGGTACACGGGCACCGTCACCGGCCATGCGGCGCAAGGCAGCAAATCCATCGTCGTCGCCTATGCGGAAGCGCTGATGTACCGCACGGTGGCCGATGGCCAGGTCGTGCCCACGTACTGCAACTATGGCCCCCTGTGGTGGCTCAAGGCGCCGCCGGCCGTGGGCGTGTCCGCGCCCGTGGCACCCAAACCCGTGCCCGCACCGGCCACCACCGGCACTCCCGAAACCAAAGGCAAGCAAGCAAAATGAAATCACCCCAATTCAAGAGTAATGGCGACGTCGTCGCCGATGTCGTCATCGTCGGTTCCGGCGTGGTCGGCGCCATGATGGCCGATCAATTGGCCGCGCAAGGCCATTCCGTGATCATGCTGGAAGCGGGCTTGCGCATCGAACGGGGGCAAGCCGTGGAGAACTGGCGCAACATGCCATTCGAGAACCGTGTCGGTTCCGACTTTCAGGGCCTGTATCCGCAGGCGGAAAACGCCCCCGCGCCCCTGTATTTCCCGAAGAATAACTACGTGGAACTGTCCGGCCCCAGCGGCAGCAGTTTCCAGCAGGGCTATCTGCGCACGGTGGGCGGCACCACCTGGCATTGGGCCGCGTCGTGCTGGCGCCATTTGCCGTCCGACATGCGCATGAAAAGCGATTACGGCGTCGGGCGCGACTGGGCCATTTCCTACGCCGAGCTGGAACCCTACTATTGCCGCGCCGAGCAGGAAATGGGCGTGGCCGGCCCCAACGATCCGGCCTTGCAGTCGCCAAGCGAGCGCAGCGCGCCTTACCCGATGGACATGGTGCCCTGGGGCTATGGCGACAAGCGCTTTGCCGAAGTGGTCAACCCGCACGGCTACCGTTCCGTGCCGATTCCGCAAGGCCGCTCGACGCGTCCGTGGCAGGGCCGTCCCACCTGCTGCGGCAACAACAACTGCCAGCCGATCTGCCCCATCGGCGCCATGTACAACGGCATCCACCACGTGGAACGGGCCGAGCTGAAGGGCGCGGGCGTGCTGGCCGAGGCTGTCGTCTACCGCATCGACACGGACCACAACAACCGCGTGACGGCCGTGCACTGGTATGACGCCAAGAAACAGTCGCACATGGCTACCGGCAAGGCGTTCGTGATTGCCTGCAACGGCATCGAGACGCCGCGCCTTTTACTCCTGGCGGCCAACCGAAACAACCCGAACGGCATCGCCAACAGTTCCGACCAGGTGGGCCGCAACATGATGGACCACTCCGGTTTCCACTGTACCTTCCTCGCCAATGAACCGATCTGGACGGGCCGTGGTCCCGCGCAGAGCAGCTGCCTGGTGGGCCCGCGCGACGGCGCCTTCCGCAGCCAGTATTCGGCCAACAAGATGATCCTGAATAACATCACCAGGGTCGGACCGGCCACGCAGCAGTCGCTGAAGCTGGGCCTGGTGGGCAGGGACCTCGACGACGAGATCCGCCGCCGCGCCGCGTTTGGCGTGGACCTGTCGATCAGCCTGGAGCCGCTGCCGGAAGCGCACAACCGCCTGACCCTGAGCAAGACGCGCAAGGACCCGCTGGGCCTGGCCTGCCCGGACATTTATTACGATGTGGGCGACTATGTGCGCAATGGCGCAAAGGCCGCGCATGCCCAGCTCGAGCACATCGGCAAGCTGTTCGGCGCCGTGGAATTCCATATCACCGACAGCCTGAACGCCAACAACCACATCATGGGCGGCGTCATCATGGGCAGCAACCGCGCCGATTCCGTGGTCGACGGCAATTGCCGCGCCCACGACCACGCCAATCTGTGGCTGCCCGGCGGCGGTGCCATGCCCTCGGCCAGCGTGGTCAACACCACCCTCAGCATGGCCGCGCTGGGCCTGCGCGCGGCCGACGACATCGCCCGTACCCTGGCAAGGGAGGCCGCATGATGCGCCATTTGTTACTGAGCCTGACCCTGGCGGCCGGCATGCCGCTGGCCGCGCACGCTGCCGCAGCGGTGCCGCCCGTCACCCTGACGCCGGACCGTCCGGCCGTGCCCGCCGCCGCCAAGCCCGATGCGCGCCTGGAGCGGGGCCGCTACCTGGCCATCGCCGCCGATTGCATGGCGTGCCATACGGCAGCCGGCGGCAAGCCGTATGCCGGCGGCTATGCCATCGATTCGCCGCTGGGCACGATTTACGCGACGAATATCACGCCGTCGAAAAAAGGCGGCATCGGCCACTACAGCGAAGCCGACTTTGCGCGCGCCCTGCGCGAGGGCGTGCGCGCCGATGGCAGCCACCTGTACCCGGCCATGCCCTACACCAGCTATGCGATGCTGACGGACGCGGACGTGGGCGACCTGTATTACTACTTCATGCAGGCCGTCAAACCGGTCGATGAGGCGGCGCGCCAGACGGCCCTGCCATTCCCGTTCAATGTGCGCTTGTCGATGCTGGGCTGGAACACCTTGTTCCTCGACAATAAACGCTTCGTGCCGGACCCGGCGAAGAGCGCGCAGATCAACCGTGGCGCCTACCTGGCCGAAGGCCTGGCGCACTGCAGCGCCTGCCACACGCCGCGCAATATGCTGATGGCGGAAATTGGAAGCCAGACCCTGGCAGGCGCTTCGCTCGGTTCCTGGCATGCGCCGAACATCACGTCCGACAAGGTCAGCGGCATTGGCGCCTGGACGGATGCGGAAATCGCCGCTTACCTGAAGACGGGCCACGTGGAAGGCAAGGGGCAGGCGGCGGGCGGCATGGCCGAAGCCATCCAGAACAGCCTGCAGTTTTTGCGCGACGACGACGTGGCCGCCATCGTGGCGTACTTGCGCACGGTGCCGCCCGTGCGCGCGCCGGGGCAGACGAAGGCGGCGTTCAGCCATGGCAGCGCGGCCAGCGAAGAATCGGCATTGCGCGGCATGGCCGGTTCTACCGAGCATCACTCGCTCAACAGCGGCGCCGTGCTGTTTTCCGGCTACTGCGCCAGCTGCCATTCGGCCAGCGGCGCCGGCAGCACGGGGCAGGCCTATCCGGCCCTGTTCCACAATACGGCGACGGGCGGCAATACGCCGGCCAACCTGGTCTCGGCCATTTTGTTCGGCGTCGAGCGCAAGATCGAAGGCGAAGAGCATGAAGCCTTCATGCCGCGTTTCGACCAGCGCTCCTACGTGCAGCCGCTGACGGACGAGCAGATCGCCTCCATTGCCAACTATGTACTCAAGCAATATGGCAACCCGGACGTGTCCGTCACACCCGCGTACGTGGCGCAGGCGCGCAGCGGCGGCGAAAAGCCCGTGCTGGCCCGTCTGCAGCCGTTCATGCTGCCCGCCGGCGGCGTAGGCATCCTGCTGCTGATCGCGCTGTTTGTGTGGCTGCGCCGGCGTCGCCAGCATCGGGCGCAAGCGGCCCGGCGGACGTGAATCTGAACCCTGGGCGCAACTTGCAGTAAAATGCAGGCTGAAAAATGGTTACGAGCAATCGTAGCCATTTTTTATTCTTGCCTGGCCCGCCATCGCCCATTTGAAAATTGACCATGTCTTCCTCGACCACCTCGCATGCCCTGCATCACCAGTTTCTGCGCTTTGCCGCCGTCGGCGCTTCCGGCACGGCTGTGCAATACAGCGTGCTGTGGAGCGGCGTCGAATGGGCCGGCATCAGCGCCGCCGCTGCTTCCGGCATCGGCTATATCCTCGGTTCCGTCGTCAACTACCTGCTCAATTACTTTTTCACCTTTAAAAGCGACAAGGGGCACGGCGAGGCGGCCGGCAAGTATTTCACCTTGCTGGCCATCGGCTGGTGCATCAACACGGGCCTGATGTGGCTGCTGGTACACCAGCTGGGCTGGTACTACTGGCTGGCGCAGGTGCTGGCGACCGGCATCGGCCTGCTGTGGAATTTCGCCGGCAGCCGCTGGTGGGCGTTCAAGCCGGCCGGCGCCGCGGGCAAATAGCCGCAGGGGCAGCAAGCAATAAAAAGAGGCGCACTGGCCACACGCAGGCGCCCGGTTCTACCAAATCAAGGGGTTAATCATGCAGTTCCTGGAACGCTATTTCAAATTGAAGGACAACGGGACCAATGTGCGCACGGAGCTGCTGGCCGGCCTGACCACGTTCCTGACGATGGCCTACATCATCTTCGTCAACCCGTCCATCCTGGGCGACGCCGGCATGCCGAAAGACTCCGTCTTTGTCGCCACCTGCCTGGCGGCCGCCATCGGCACCCTGATCATGGGCCTGTACGCGAATTATCCGATCGCGCTGGCGCCGGGCATGGGCCTGAATGCGTATTTCTCGTACACGGTGGTCAAGGGCATGGGCATGAGCTGGGAAGTGGCGCTGGGCGCCGTCTTCATTTCCGGCTGCCTGTTCATCCTGGTGAGCCTGTTCAAGGTGCGCGAGATGATCATCAACAGCATCCCGCCCGCGCTGCGCACGGCCATCACGGTCGGGATCGGCCTGTTCCTGGCGATCATTTCCCTGAAAAGCGCTGGCGTGGTGGTGTCGAATCCCGCCACCATCATCGCCCTGGGCGACCTGCACCAGGCCGCGCCCATCCTCGCCATTCTCGGTTTCTTCATCATCGTCGCGCTGGACCGCCTGAAAGTGCCGGGCGCCATCCTGATCGGCATTCTAGCCATCACCATCGCCAGCTTCTTCTTCGGCGGCAACCAGTTCAACGGCATCGTCTCGGCGCCGCCGGCCATCGAGCCGACCCTGTTCAAGCTCGACATCATGGGCGCGCTGTCGATCGGCATCGTCAACGTGGTGCTGGTGTTCTTTCTGGTCGAACTGTTCGATGCGACGGGCACCCTGATGGGCGTGGCCAACCGCGCCGGCTTGCTGAAAGACGGCAAGATGGAACGCATGAACAAGGCCTTGCTGGCCGACAGCACGGCGATTGCCGCCGGCGCCTGCCTGGGCACGTCCAGCACCACCGCCTTCGTCGAGAGCGCGGCCGGCGTGCAGGCCGGTGGCCGCACGGGCTTGACGGCCGTGGCCGTTGCGCTGCTGTTCCTGGGCAGCCTGTTCTTCGCCCCGCTGGCGCACACCGTGCCGCCGTACGCGACGGCGCCCGCGCTGCTGTACGTGGCGTGCCTGATGCTGCGCGAGCTGACCTATATCGACTGGGATGACAGCACGGAAAGCATTCCTGCCGCCATCACGGCCCTGATGATGCCATTTACGTACTCCGTGGCCAGCGGCGTGGCCTTCGGCTTCATCACTTATGCTGTCTTGAAACTGTTGACGGGCAAGGGCAAGCAGGTGTCCGTGGTGGCCTACATCATCGCCGCCATCTTCCTGTTCAAGTTTATCTACTTGGGTGAGTAGCGTGGGCGAATAGCCGGCTCGCCGGCAAGTGAATTGCTTGAGGAAAAGGCCTCCCGTGCGTCAGCAGGGGAGGCCTTTTTGGCTGGCGCCGCCTACATCAGCAGCGCCGCCACCAGGTCTTTCCTGTCGTTGCCGGCTTTGCCGTCGAAGCGCAAGGCCGCTTCCACGTGCGCCAGGTGTTCCACCATCAAACGTGCCGCCAGGTCGGCGTCGCCGCTGCGCGCCGCGTCGAGAAAGCGGCCGTGTTCGTCGCACGAGCAGGCCGCGTCGTGGCCGGACTGGTACAGCATGGTGATCAGCGAGCTGCGGCCCACCAGTTCGCGCACGATGTCGCGCAGCACGGCATTGCCGGCGATGTCGGCCAGCAGCACGTGAAAGTCGCCCAGCAGTTGCGAGCGCAGCGGCGTGGCGTGGTTCAGCGCCTGGCGTTCCGCCTTCAGATGCCGCTCCAGCATCCGGTAGTCGGCCGCCTTGGCCCGCGCGACGAACTCGCGCGCCAGGGCCGCCTCGATGACGCGGCGGGCGGCAAAGATGTCGCGCGCTTCCGCCTCCGTGGGCTGGCTGACGAAGGCGCCCTTGTCGGGCACCATGCGTATCAGTTTATCTTTCGACAGGATCAGCAGGGCGGCGCGGATCTTGGTGCGGCTGACGCCATACAGGCGGCACAGCGCTTCCTCGCGCAGCCGGGTGCCGGGCGGCAGCTGGCGCGCCACGATGGCCGCCGCCATATGCTCGGCAATCCCGGCCGAGCTGTCGCCGCTATTGGACTTTTCCACCGCTGGTGCGCTTGATTCGGTCATGTCAGGTGAGAGCAGTAAGCCAGGAGCGAGGATGGACCTCGCAAGCGCATGCGGATGGGGCAGGGTGCAGTATGCCCGCGCCGCCAGCATGCCGTTCAGCCTTCCATGCTGCGAAGGCCAGGCTATTCTACTATCTTGCGCCACGCCGCGCAGACGGGCGCTGCCGTTCGATGTGTGCTTGCTCCGTATGGCGTAATGAACGGTTACCTCGGGTTACGCTGCTTGCGCTGCCCCAGGCCTGGGGCAGCCGTGGTTCACGCTGCCGGGCACGCTGCCGCAAACCGGATGCGCCGCGCCAAGGCGAGGCAACCCTCGGGCGCCCGGCGCATCGCCGCCGCCAGCCGGTCTGCGGCCGCCCTGCGGATTGCAACTGGACAGGAGAAATGTTGACGTATATAATTCGGCCTCCTTTCCCTGATAGCTCAGTTGGTAGAGCGACGGACTGTTAATCCGCAGGTCCCTGGTTCGAGTCCAGGTCGGGGAGCCAGAAAAAGCAGTAGCAAAGGGCCACGTGGCAACACGTGGCCCTTTTTGTTTTCCACACCCGCTTTCCGCACAGTACTTCCTGCCGTCACCGATGACCGATGGCGCTCACCGCGGCGCTGATGGTGTCAGGCCGCAGGCAGTGTGCGGATTGCCCCGCATCAGGGATCGACAAACACGTCGAAGCGCACCTTGAGCGGGCTGCCCCACGAGATATCCACCCACGCCCGGAAGCCGCCGTTGTAGGGGGCGATGTTGTACACGGCCATGCGCGCGGAGCCGATGAAACGGTCCTGCGGAGTCGCGGCATATTCGCTGATGTTGAGCAGCACGCGCGAATTGGCTTTCACGTTGGCATTCGCGAAGTTGACCGAAGGATGCACGCCGTTGGCCGTCCACGTGTAATACGTGGTGAAGGCGGCGGCGCTCAGGTTCAGGTCCTGGGCGGCGGCGCCTTGGGCGCTTTGGCCTTCCTGTTCCATTGGCGCATCGGTTTCTTCCAGTGCCAGGTTACTGCCGGTTTGGTGTTGTTGTCCCACTTTCATTTCCATGATGTACTCCATATCGATAGTTTGGACGCCGCGCCTGTCGTCGTGCGGCAAGACGCCCTATCTGTTGCGTGACGCCGGTGTCACGTCATGGCTGATAAGGTAGCCGTCGTTTCCATGTGGTTGGAGTGACCCATTCTAGGCGCGCTCCAGGGCCTAAAGTACGGATGGACGCCGGAAATGCACTGCAATCTTGTGCTGGCGCAAACAGCGGACGGGCAGGCCGCAAGGTCGTTTCCAACAAGCTATTTTTCAGGGGCGGCGCGCGTGCCGGGCAGGACAATGGCACAATGGATCCCGCTATCCTGCCCATGCGGAAATCCTTGCGAGCCTGGCCTATGCCGATACTGAACCTGAGCGCCGAAACCGATATCTATTACGAGCTGATCGAGGGTGATCCCGCCAGGCCCTGCCTGGTCTTCCTGCACGAGGGATTGGGCTGCTGCGCGATGTGGAAGGATTTTCCCGCGCAGCTCTGCCAGGCTACCGGCTGCCGTGGCCTGGTGTATGACCGCCTTGGCTATGGCCAGTCATCGCCGCTGGCGGCGCGGCGCCGGATCCATTACCTGCACGACTATGCGCTGGGCGAGCTGCCGCAGGTGCTGGCCGCGCTGATCCCCGGCCAGGACCATTTTCTTGTCGGCCATTCCGACGGCGGCAGCATCGCTCTCATCTATGCGGCGCAGCAGCCGCCGCGCTTGCGCGGCATCATCACCGAAGCGGCGCATGTGTTCGTGGAAAACGTCACCCTGGACGGCATCCGTACGGCGGACGCGGCCTTCGGTGAGGGCAAGCTGCGCGCGCTGGCGAAATACCATGGCGACAAGACGGCAAGCATCTTCAAGGCCTGGTCCGACACTTGGCTCAGCTATGGCTTCCAGTTCTGGAACATCGAATACCTGCTGCCGTCCATCGAGTGCCCGGCCCTGGTGGTGCAGGGCACGGAGGACCAGTACGGCAGCGCCGCCCAGGTCGATAGCATCGTGGCGCGGGCGCTGAACGCCATGCCGGCCATGGTCGAGCAGTGCGGCCACACGCCGCACCAGGAACAGCCGCAAGCGCTGCTGGCGCTGATGGATGGATTTTTAAGGGGGCGCATGGACGCGCCTGTTCAACCGAGGACAACATGATTGATCGCCTGGACCACCTGGTGCTGACGACCCGCGACAAGGCCGCCTGCATCGATTTTTATACGCGCGTGCTGGGCATGCGGCTGGAGACCTTCGGTGCCGGGCGCCACGCCTTCAGGTTCGGCGCACAAAAAATCAACCTGCACGAGCATGGCAAGGAATTCCTGCCCAAGGCCGCGCTGCCGACGCCCGGTTCGCTCGACCTGTGCTTCATCGCCGCCGTGCCGCTCGATGCCTTTATCGCCCGCCTGGCCAGCCTGGGCGTGGCCATCGAAGAGGGGCCGGTGGCCCGCACGGGCGCCAACTGGCCCATCCGTTCCATCTACCTGCGCGACCCGGACCACAACCTGATCGAAGTGTCCGAGCGCGCCTGAGCGCCAGCGCCGAAGAGCGTCAGTGGCAGGCGGGATCGCTGTCCCAGCGGCCTGAACAGATACGCGAGCGGCACAGCATGGCTTCGATCACGCCCAGCTGCTTGCAGCGCTGCAGCAGGCTGGCCGTTTCCTCTTCTTCCCGGCGCAGCACCACGTCGCGCATGGGCGCCGCTGTGCCGTCCTGGCGCTGCGCGTGCGCCACCATGGCTGTCAGCAAGGCAACGTCGCTGTCGCCTGGCGCCGCCGTCACAGGACGCGATGCC
>NZ_NRDQ01000202.1 GCF_002878455.1 Janthinobacterium sp. AD80 | reverse complement strand
TTCGCCTGTCCCGCTGATTGCGCTGGCGCGGCGTGTGCCACTCGTGGCGCTTGAACCCGCTGCACCGCTTGCAGCGCCTGTGCCGCCTGTGCCGCCCGCACCTGCCGCCCATCCTGGCGCCAGCCATTGCCACAGCAGGGCGGCGGCCAGCACCAGCATCAGTGCGCTCAGGGTGGCCGCCAGCAGCCGGCCCGCATGCCATGGCGCGGGCTGGAAGGGGCTGTCGGCGATGGCCAGCCGCATGTGGCGTCCCTGCACTTGCTGCGCATCGTCCGCAAAGGCGGCCAGCAAGGCCTTGTCGGCCAGAATGTTAATCCTGCGCACGATGCCTTGCGAGGCGTGCGCCAGCTGGCGCAGCGCAGCCGGCGTAAACATGAGCGGCGCCGCGCGTCCCGCCGCCGCCAGCCGGCATGCGAGGTAATCGTTCAGCAAGGCGGGCGGCAGGCGCGGCACGGTAAAGCTGTGGGTGATGCGTTCCTTGAGCTGGCGCAGCTGCGGCAAATCCAGGGTGCGGTCCAGTTCCGGCTGGCCGAACAGCACGATTTGCAGCAGCTTGTGGCTGGCCGTTTCCAGGTTCGTCAGCAGCCGCACGGCTTCCAGGGTGGCCACCGGCATGGCTTGCGCTTCTTCGGCCAGCAGCACCACCTGGCGTCCGGCCGCATGCCTTGCGATGAGTTCGGCATGCAGGGTGCGCAGCACTTCATCGGCGCGGCGTCCGTCCAGCTCCAGGCCCAGTTCGGCGGCGATGGCGTACAGCACTTCGTCCGGCTCCAGGCAGGGATTGAGCAGGTACAGCACCTCGACGTGCGCCGGCAGCCGCTCGGCCAGCATGCGGCACAGCATGGTCTTGCCGCTGCCCACTTCGCCCGTCAGCTTGACGATGCCTTCGCCTTGCGTGACGGCGTACAGCAGCGCGTCGAGCAGGGCGCCGCGCGTATTGCCCTCATAAAAAAAGGCGGGATCCGGGGTGATGCCGAACGGCGCCGTGCGCAACTGGAAATGGCGCAGGTACATGCCGTGCGGCGATGGCGCGTAAGCGCTGCCCGGTGGCGTGCCCGGCGCCTGCGTCCCGGCGCTCATGTGCCGATGCAATTCAAAAAGGCCTGCTCCAGGCTGGCATCGGGCGCGCCGCCGTGGCGGGCGCGGCATTCAGCGGGCGTGCCGGTAAACAGCATGCGGCCCTGGTGCAAAATGGCCATGCGGTCGCACAGCTCGTCCACGTCGGCCAGCGCGTGCGAGGTGAAAAAGGCACCCCGGCCCTGCGCCTGCAGTTGCCGCAGCGCCTGCTTGAAGAGGGCACGCGCCTTCGGGTCGAGTCCGCTCATCGGTTCGTCGAGCAGCAGCTGCGGCTTGCCCGACAGCAGGCAGGCGGCCAATCCCAGTTTTTGCATCATGCCCTTGGAGTACGTGTGCGCGGGGCGCAGCAGCGCCTGCGGCGCCAGGTCCAGCGCCGCCAGGGCTTGCTCCACTGGCGCTTGCGCATGGCGCACGTCGTGCAAGCTGAGCTGGTAGCGCAGGAAATCGCCGCCCGTCAGGTAGTGCGGCGCCTGGAAGCGCTCGGGCAGGAAAGCCAGGGGCTGGCGCGCAGCGCTGTGCCGGTGCGGCTGGCCAAAGATGGCGATGCTGCCCTGTTCCGGCGTGCAAAAATCGAGCAGGCATTTGAGCAGTGTCGTCTTGCCCGCGCCGTTCACGCCGACCAGGCCGAACAGTTCGCCCGCGCGCACCTGCAGGTCAACGCCGCGCAGCACGGCGGCGCCGGCCAGCTGTTTGTGCACGTTGTGGAACTCGATGGCGCAGGCGTTCATAAGGGCGGGAAGGGCGGTGAAAAACGGTGAACGGCCATCATTATTGTCATGCGTGACGGCGCCCGGCAAGTGTTTCCTTGTAGAGTGCTGAAATGCACAAAAATCAAGCGGCGGAATGTATTTTCTTTAAGAAACAACAGGTTCTGGAATAAAATACCTGCGCGCCCCCATGGGGCATGTCTGTCGAATCTGTCGAGGAGCAAGCATGGCAAGGCCAGAGAAAGTCCGGCTCGGTGAAATTTTGGTGCAGCAGAAGTTGCTGACGGAAGAACAGTTGGGCCAGGCCTTGACGGAGCAGAAGCGTTCCGGACGCAAGCTGGGACGGGTGTTTGTCGAGCACGGGTTCGTCACGGAAGAACAGATCTCCGGCGCGCTGGCGCGCCAGCTGGACATTCCCTACATCAATCTGAAATTTTTCAATATCAATCCCGAGCTGGTGCGGCTGCTGCCGGAAACCCAGGCGCGGCGTTTCCGCGCGCTGGTGCTGGAAGACCGCCGCGAGGGCTTGCTGGTCGGCATGTCCGACCCGACCGACCTGTTTGCCTACGATGAAATTTCGCGCCTGGTCAAGCGGCAGATCGAACTGGCCGTGGTCAACGAAACGGAAGTGCTGGCGGCCATCGACCGCATCTACCGCCGCACGGAAGATATTTCCACCCTGACGCGCGAGCTGGAGCAGGACCTGGGCGACGTCTCTGTCGACTTCGGCGCGCTGGCCGTCAATCCGGGCCTGGAAGAGGCGCCTATCGTCAAGCTGCTGCAATCCGTGTTCGAGGATGCCACGCAGGTGCGCGCCTCCGACATCCACATCGAGCCGCAGGAAGGCCGGCTGCAGATCCGCTTCCGCATCGACGGCGTGCTGCATCTGCAGACGGAAGCGGACAGCAAGATCGCCAGTTCGCTGGCGCTGCGCTTAAAACTGATGTCGGACCTGGATATTTCCGAGAAGCGCCTGCCGCAGGATGGCCGCTTCGCCATCCGCGTGAAAAACCAGCGCATCGACGTGCGTATCTCGACCATGCCGACGCAGTATGGCGAATCGGTGGTGATGCGTCTGCTGAACCAGGGCGGCACCACCCTGCGCCTGGACGCCATCGGCATGCCGCCCAAGCTGGTGGAGCAGTTCCGCGCCATCGTGCACCGCCCCAACGGCCTGGTGCTGGTGACGGGGCCGACCGGCAGCGGCAAGACGACAACCCTGTACTGCGCGCTGGCCGAACTGAATTCGGTGGAAAAAAAGCTCATCACGGTGGAAGACCCCGTCGAGTACCGCCTGTCCGGCATCAACCAGGTGCAAGTCAATGACAAGATCGAGCTGAACTTCGCCCGCGTGCTGCGCTCGGCCCTGCGCCAGGATCCGGACATCGTGCTGGTGGGCGAGATGCGCGACCAGGAAACGGCGCAGATCGGTTTGCGCGCCGCCATGACCGGTCACCTGGTGCTGTCGACCCTGCACACCAACGATGCCATCAGCACGCCGCTGCGCCTGATGGACATGGGCGTGCCGCGCTACATGGTGGGCAGTTCGCTGCAAGCCGTCCTGGCGCAGCGCCTGGTGCGCGTGATCTGCGAAAGCTGCAGCACGCCATATGTGCCCACGCCAAACGAATACGAATGGCTGCGCCTGGAACTGGGCGAGCTGGTCGAACGTAACCAGTATTTCCATGGCAAGGGCTGTTCGCATTGCAACGGCATGGGCTACCGGGGCCGCACGGGCGTCTACGAATTGCTGGAAATCACGCGCGCCGTGGCGGACGCCGCCAACCATGCCGATCCGTCCCACTTCATGAAGGTGGCGTCGGCGCAGATGGCGGGCGAAACCTTGCGCCGGCATGCGGTGCAGCTGGTGGTGCAAGGCCGCACGACGGTGACGGAAGCCATGCGCATCAGCAACCAGAGCGAGGATTGAGGTGCCGTTCTTTGCTTACAAGGCACGCAACGCCAACGGCGAACTGCTGACCGGGGTGATGGAAGGGGCCGACAGCGGCGCCGTGGCCGACCAGCTGATGGCCGGCGGCATCACGCCCGTCGACATCAGCGCCACCAAGCAGACGGTGACGGGCGCCGGCGCCAGCCAGTTGAACTGGTGGGACAAACTGACGGAGAAAAAAGTCACGCCCATGGACGTGCAGCTGTTCAGCCGCCAGCTGTACACCCTGCTGAAAGCGGGCGTGCCCATCATGCGCGGCCTGGCCGGCTTGCAGGAGTCCGCCATCAGCCCCGCTTTCGGCCGCATCATCAAGGATGTGCGCGAGTCGCTCGACGCGGGGCGCGAACTGTCGGCTGCCATGGCGCGCCACCCCACGATATTCACGCCCTTCTATCTGTCGATGGTGCGCGTGGGTGAAATGACGGGGCGCCTGGACGAAGTGTTTTTGCGCCTGTTTGACCACCTGGAATTTGACCGCGACATGCGCGCGCGCGTGAAATCGGCCACGCGCTATCCGTCGTTCGTGATGGTGGCCATGATCGCCGCCATGGTCGTCGTCAACATGTTCGTCATCCCGCAATTCGAGAAAGTGTTTGCCAGCTTCCACGCGGAACTGCCGCTGATGACGCGCATCCTGATCGGCACGTCGCGCTTCACCATCGATTACTGGCCCGTCCTGCTGCTGCTGGCGGCGGGCGCCTTTTTCGGCTGGCGCGCCTGGCTGGGCACGAAAGCGGGACAGTACAAATGGGATCGCGCCAAGCTGCGCCTGCCGATCGCCGGCAAGATCATCCTGAAGGGCACCATGGCCCGCTTCGCGCGCAGCTTCGCCCTGTCGAGCACGAGCGGCGTGCCCATCGTGCAGGCGCTGACGGTGGTGTCGCAAACGGTCGACAATACCTACCTGAGTTCGCGCGTGGAACAGATGCGCGACGGCGTCGAGCGCGGCGAGAGCATCTTGCGCACCTCGGTGGCGGCCAACGTGTTTACGCCCGTGGTGCTGCAGATGATAGCCGTGGGCGAGGAATCGGGTTCGCTCGACGACTTGATGGACGAGATCGCGGCCATGTACGAGCGCGAAGTCGATTACGAGCTGAAAACCCTGTCGGCGCAGATCGAGCCGATACTCATCGTCTTCCTTGGCGCCCTCGTGCTGGTGCTGGCGCTGGGCATCTTCCTGCCGATCTGGGACCTGGGCAAGGCGGCCCTGCACTGATGGGCGTCCGGACCCGCCAGCGCGGCTTCACCCTGTTCGAGCTGGCCGTGGTGGCCGCCGTGTTCGCCATCCTGGTGACGGTGTTTCTCAGCCGCGTGAGCGACTACCAGCAGAAGGCGCAGCAGGTGGCCATGGCGCAGACGCTGGGCGCGCTGCGCACCAGCCTGCGCGTGCAGGCCCTGCAGCTGTACCTGGCGGGCCGGCGCACGCAGCTGCCTGCGCTGGCGCGGCAAAACCCCTTCGACTGGCTGGAGGAAAAACCCGCCAACTATCTGGGCGAGTTTGACGCTCCGGCGCTGGACAGACTGCCGGCGGGAAATTGGCTATACGACAGAAAAGAGCAGAAAGTCATCTATTTGTTAAGTAGTGGCAATATTTTTTCCCGTTCGAGTGTTGGTTCAGTGAAATTTAAGGTAACCTTGCCTGGTGCAGACGCCGATGTTGAAAAGCTCGCCCAGGAACCCGATATCGTGGTGTGGAAAACGCCGGACTCGACAGCAAATTGAATGCCATTGAGTGCGCGCAGCGAAAGTTTCATGTATTGGTTTCATGTTTTTATATTGATTTTGGAGAGCTGGTATGAATAAATCCTTACGTAATCTGAAGAGCGGCGCGCAGGGCGGTTTTACCCTGATCGAGCTGGTGGTTGTGATTGTCATCCTGGGCATTCTGGCGGCAACGGCAATTCCCCGCTTTACGAATCTGGCGGCTGATGCGCGCTTCGCGAAGATGCAGGCCGCCGCCGGCGCCTTACGCGCCGCCTCGGCCATGTACCACGCTCAATGGCTGGTCAACAGCAACAATGCCGCCACGCCCGACGTGACGATGGAAGGCTTGGCGATCACTGGCGCGAACGGCTACCCGACCGCCGATGCCGCCGGCATCGTTGCTGCCGCCGGCGGCCTGGCTGACTACCAGGTAGCCGTTGCTGCCGGTAACGTGACGATCACGCCGGATCCGGGCCATGTCGGTACCCAGTGCAACGTGGTGTACACCCCGGCGGTTGCCGCCCCGGCTGGTACCGCGGTGACGCCGCCAACGGTGGTCATCAACGCCACCCAGGCTAACTGCGGCTAAGCGCGCAGCGCCTCTTGCCCTGGGGGCAGGGCCTGGCCCTGTCCCGTCACCAGCACCACCGCACCAGCACCAGCCCAACCCCAGGCTCCGGCCAGTTGGGCTTTTTTACGGGTAGTCCATTTGTCTTCCATGCCAGTCACACGCCTGTCCGCTCCCCGCCGCGCCGCCTTGCCGTCGCGGCGGCGCGGCGCGCGCGGCTTCACGCTGATCGAACTGGTGACGGTACTGGTGCTGGCCGGCGTGATGGCGGCCTTCGCGGGCGCGCGCTTTTTTTCAGCGCGAGACGTTCGATGCGCGCAGTTTCAGCGACCAGGCGGCCAGCATGCTGCGCTATGCGCAAAAGCTGGCCGTGGCGCAGAACCGCCCCGTCTTCGTGCGCCTCAATGCCGGCGGCCTGGCCGTGTGTTTCGATGCGCTCTGCAGCCCCGCCAGCCGGGTGGTCGCGCCAGGTGGACGCAACAGTGGCAGTCGCGAGACGCGCCAGTATTGCAATGGCCAGGATGCCTGGCTGTGCGAAGGCGTTCCCGCCAGCGTGGCCCTGGGCACCAATCCTGCCGGTACGGCGGGCTTTTATTTTGACGCGCTGGGCCAGCCGTATGCGCTGGCCAATGCCTTCCCGGCGCCGTCCACCTTCCCGGCCCGCCTGCGCCTGGGCATCCAGGGCACGGACATGCTGCGCACCATCACGGTGGAAGGGGGGACCGGTTATGTCTATTAATCGGTGGCGGCACCGGCGCCAGCGCGGCGTGACCCTGGTGGAAGTGGTGCTGTTCATCGTCATCGTCGGCGTGGCCTCCGTCGGCATCATGGAAGTGATGCGCCTGACGACGCAGCACAGTGCCGATCCGCAACTGCGCAAGCAGGCGCTGGCCATCGCCGAAGGCATGCTGGAAGAAATCCAGCTGGCGCGCTTTACCTTTTGCGATCCGCTGGACCCGGCCGCCGAAACGGCCGCCAGTCCGGCCGCCTGCACCATCCCGGAAGGACCGGGCCAGGAGGCGGGCGGCGTGCCGCGCCCGTTCGACAACGTCAACGATTACGTGACCGCTTACGGCACGCCCGTTGCCTATGCGACCGATGCGCAAGGCAATGCCTGGGCCGCCGGCGCGGGCCAGCAATACATTGCCCGGGTGACGATCACCCAGGAGGCGCTGAACGGCTTGCCCGCCACGGAAAGCCTGCGCATCCGCGTCAGCGTGGCGTATGCCCCCGGCGAGGATATCGTGCTCGACGGCTACCGCGTGCGCTACGCGCCCAACAGCATCCCATGAAAAATTTTATTCACACGCAGCGCCGCCAGCGCGGCTTTACCCTGATGGAGATGGTCATCGTCATCGTCATCACGGGCATCATCGGCGGCATGGTGGCCGTCTTCATCCGCGTGCCCGTGCAAGGCTATGTGGATACGACGGCGCGCGCCACCCTGGCCGATGCGGCCGATACGGCGGCGCGGCGCCTGGCGCGCGACGTGCGCCTGGCCTTGCCCAACAGCGTGCGCGTGACGGGCGGCGGCCTGTTCCTGGAACTGCTGCTGACCAAGACGGGCGGGCGCTATCTGGGCGAAAACGACCCGCCGGGCCTTGGCAACGTACTGGGCTTCACGCCGGGCCAGGTCTATCCGTCCAGCTTTACCATCGTTGGCGCCGCGCCCGCCGATACGCTGGGCACGCGCCAGGCGATCAGCGTGGGCGACCAGATCGTCGTGTATAACCTGGGCCAGGCGTACGCGCCGAACAATGCCTACACCTGCAGCGCCGGCACCGGCTGCAACCGCGCGCCCGTGACGGGTGTGGCCGGCACTGTCGTCTCGCTGGGCAGCTACCCGTTCGCCACGGCGCCGGCGCCGCTGCCTTCGCCATCGAACCGCTTCCAGGTGGTGACGACGCCCGTCACGTATGCCTGCAATCTGACGACAGGCACCTTGACCCGCTACGAACGCTACGCGATCGGCCCGAACCAGCCGGCCGCCGAGACTGGCGCGCCGCTGGCCGGCGCCACGGCGGCGCTGCTGGCGCGCCAGGTGGCGCGCTGCGTCTTCAGCTACAACGCCCTGGCCAACGTGCAGCGCGGGCTGGTGAATATCGACCTGAGCCTGGGCGTGCCGAACACCAGTGCCGGCGTCGTGCGCCTGGTGCAGCAGGTGCAAGTGAGGAATACGCCATGATGCAATCGACCCCGCTGCGCCGCGCGCAGCGTATGCGCGGTTTCAGCCTCGTCACGGCGATTTTTCTGCTGGTGGTGCTGGCCGGACTGGCCGTCGCCATGGTCAGCATCAGCACCGTCCAGCACACGCAGTCGGCCATGGACGTACAGGGCGTGCGCGCCGAGCAGGCCGCGCGCGCCGGGCTCGAATGGGGCTTGCGCCAGCAGGTGGCGGCGGGCCTGGCTGCCGGCGCCCCATGCATCGGGGCCTCCGCGTTCGCCTTGCCGGCGGGCACGACACTGTCGCCATTTACCGTCAGCGTGCAATGCACGCTGGCCACCGGCCCCGGCACCTTGTCCAGCTGGACCATCACCGCCACGGCCTGCAACCAGCCGGCCGCAGCCATGCCGCGCTGCCCGAATCCCGGCAATAACCCCGATTATGTCCAGCGCCGGCTGCAAGCCGTGTTGTCGCAGTGAGGTGAAGTAGAGAAAAAGATCGCTAATTTATTGTTTTTGCACAATAAAGTTGGCTTCATGAATTAAAATTGGTTTGATGCATTATCTGCGCGACAAGATCGGGCAGGCACTTACACTGGATCGTACGCATGGGTTTATTCGCAAGAGCAAAGAAGTACGATGGCTGGCTGGCCACGGCGTTTGGCCGTGACGGCATCAGCGCCGTCGTGGTCGAACGTCCCGCCGGCGGCATGCCGCGCGTGCTGGGCGCCAGCTTCCAGGCCGCCACGCGCCGGCGCCGGCCGAGGCGCTGGAAAAACTGGGCAAGGAATTGCAGGCCGCATCGCGCCACTGCACCACCGTGCTGGCGGGCGGCGAGTACCAGCTGCTGTCGCTGGAAGCGCCCGCCGTGCCGCGCGAGGAACTCAAAACGGCCGTCGGCTGGCGCCTGAAGGATATGCTGGACTTTCCCCTGGCCGACGCCACCATCGATGTCTTCGACATTCCCGGCGACCCCAACGGCACCCAGCGCGGCAGCAGCGTGTTTGCCGTGGCTGCGCGCAACAGTGCCGTGTCCGCGCGCCAGGCGCTGTACACGGAATGCAAGATCGGCCTGTCCGTGATCGACATACCGGAGATGGCGCAGCGCAATATCGCCACCTTGCTGGAAACCCCGGGGCGCGGCATTGCCGTGCTGTCCTTCGATGGCGATGGCGGCTTGCTGACCATGAGCTTCAATGGCGAGCTGTACCAGGCGCGCCGCATTGACGTCACGCTGGTGCAGCTGCAGTCGGCAGACGCCAGCCAGTACCATGACCGCGTCACCCTGGAACTGCAGCGCACCTTCGACCATTTCGAGCGCCAGTTCCATTTCATTTCGCTGGCGCGCCTGATGCTGATGACGGGCGGCGGCGATGGCTTGCACGCTTATCTGGCCGACAATCTGTACATGCCGGTGGAACAGCTGGATCTGGCCACGGTGCTCGATCTGAGCCAGGTGGCGGCCTTGCGCGAAGGCGCCATGCAGGTGCGCTACTTCCTCGCGCTGGGCGCCGCCTTGCGCGAGCAGGGCGCAACGGACGGCCGCCAAGCGGCCAAGGCGGAAGGGAAGGGCGCATGAGCCAGCAGATCAATCTCTTCAATCCCAGGTTTGAACGAAAGAAAGAATATGTCACGGCGCGCACGGCCAGCCAGGCCCTGGGCGTGCTGGTGCTGGTGCTGCTGGCCTTGAGCATCGCGGGCCAGCGCAAGGTGGCGGCGCTGGAAGCGCGGGAAGCGGGCATGCAGGCGGCCCTGGCGCAAGGCGAAGCCAGGCGCGACAAGACCATGCGTGATTTCCCGCCGCGCAAGAAAGATCCTGCGCTGGAACAGGAAGTGGCCGCTGCCGAAGCGCAGCGCCAGTTGCTGCAGGATGCCTCGGCCGTGCTGGCCAGTGGCGAGCTGGGTAATACGCAAGGCTATGCCGGCTATTTCCGCGCGCTGTCGCAAGCCCGGGTGGAAGGCGTGTGGCTGACGGGCGTGAGCATCAGCGGCGCCGGCAATGCCATCGGTTTGCAGGGCCGCGCCTTGCAAGCGTCGCTATTGCCAGCCTACATCAAGCGGCTGGGCCAGCAGGAAGTGTTGAAGGGCAAGACTTTTTCCAGCCTCGACATCGGCCTGCCGGAGCAGCCCGCCGTGGCGGACGCCAAGGCGCCGGCGGCACCGACGGTACCCTACGTGGCGTTCAGCCTGCAGTCAGCAGCCACGCCGGCATCGGCCGCGCAAGCGGGAGGGACGCGCTGATGCTGCCATTGCTGAAAAAATGGGCCGCCGCCTTCGATGCGCTGAGCCTGCGCGAACGGGTAATGGTATTTGGCGCCAGCGTGGCCGCCGTCGTCTTCCTGTTCTATTTCATGCTGTTCACGCCGCAGTCCGCCAAGCAGGCGCGGCTTGAGGCCAGCATTGCGCAAAAGCAGACGGAATTGATTGCCGTCGACAAGGTCATCGAACTGACCATGCTGGCGCACAGCACGGACCCCGACCAGGATGCGCGGGCCCGCCTGGCATCGCTGCTGGCGGAAACGGCCAGCCTGACGGGCGCGCTGCGCCAGCAGCAGCATGGCCTGGTGGCGCCCGAACGCATGGTCGCGCTGCTGGAACAATTGCTGGGCCAGCATGCGCGCCTGCGTGTGATTTCCTTGAAAACCTTGCCAGCCACCACGGTGGGCGATGCCCAGCCGCCTGCGCCTGCCGCCGCGGCCGCGCCTGGCGCCAAGCC
>NZ_NRDQ01000201.1 GCF_002878455.1 Janthinobacterium sp. AD80 | reverse complement strand
CGCCGACGCGCTGGCGCTGCCCGGCAATGTGTACCAGGCGCCGCCCGTGGTCTGCTACCTGGACCGGGGGCCGGGGGCGGCCATCCGCCGCGCCCGTACGCGCCTGCCCGGTGGCGGCGACAATCCCGTCGCCATCATCCGTCTGCCGCGCGAACGCATGATCGGCAGCAGCATCGCCTCGTCGCTGGTGCACGAGGTGGGCCACCAGGGCGCGGCGCTGCTGGACCTGGTGGCGTCCTTGCGGCCCATGCTGCAAGCCATGCAGCATGGCGGCGGTGCCGTGCACGTGTGGCAGCTGTGGGAGCGCTGGATTTCCGAGATCGTCGCCGATTTCTGGTCGCTGGCGCGCGTGGGCGTGGCCGCCACCCTGGGCCTGATCGGCGTGGTCAGCCTGCCGCGCGTGTTTGTCTTTCGCCTCAACATCGACGACCCGCATCCGGTGCCGTGGCTGCGCGTGCGCCTCAGCTGCGCCATGGGACGCGCACTGTATCCGCACCCGCAGTGGGACCGGCTGGAACAGCTGTGGCTGGCGTATTACCCGCTGGCGGGCCTGCCTTTGGGGCAGCAGCGCCTGCTGGAGCAGTTGCAAACGAGCATGGCGGCCCTGGTCGGCTTGCTGGTGCAGCACCGCCCGCCCGCCTTGCGCGGCGTCTCGCTGGCCGAGGCCATGGCCGTACACGCGCGCCAGCCGGCCATGCTGGCCCACCTGTTTCGCAGCTGGAACCTGGTGCCGGGCCAGATGTACCAGGCCACGCCCACCCTGGTGTTTGCCGTGCTGGGCCAGGCGCGCGCCAGCGGCGGCCTGAGTCCCGAAGATGAAAGTGAGCTGCTGGGACGGCTGCTGACGCACTGGGCCTTGCGCAGCACGCTGGATACGTCGGAACTGTGCGCCGATGTCGTGCGGCATGGCCGCCAGCCTGGCAGGACGCTGCCGCCCCTGGCATCCCGTTTGATTATCCATTGAGGAGAATGACATGAGCAGCAAGATGAGCAACAAGATGGGTGGCAAGGACAGGGGGGCGGGCCAGGCGGGTCCGAAACACCGGGGCGGCAGCATCGCCGTCACCGTCCACGAGCACGATAGCGGGACAGTGCTGGTGAATGCGGCCATCAGCCTGTACCGTGGAGCGGAGGCCGATTGCCACAACTTCCTTGCCGGCGCATGGCAGCCGGACCCCGCCATGCTGGTGGGCGTGCGCTGGACCGACGGCGCCGGCCGTACCGTGTTTTCCGACCTGGCGACGGGCAGTTACGTGGGCGTGTACGGCAATTTCCCCGTGACCTTGCCCCAGTGCGTGACGGTGCAGGCCGGCTGCAGTGCCGTGCTGTGCTTCACGCCCCAGCTCAATGCGCAGGTGGGGCTGGTGTTCGAGACGGCCGATTGCCAGCCCAGCGACTGCAATTTCGGCAGGGTGGGCGACCGCGCCATCGCCAGCGTGGCCTTTGATGGCGATCAAAGCGCCGATGGACGCGAGCAGGTGCAGGTGCTGGCGGCCGCGCCGTGGGTACCCCTGCGCGGCACGCCGAACGCCTTCTCCACCCCGGTGCGGCGCGCCGGCATGCACCGTTTCACGGGACAGATGATGCTCGCGCAGCGTCCGGATTTGCGCAGCGCCCTGCCCGTGCCGGAAGGCCTCAGTCCGCACGCCATGCTGGCCGTGGACGCGGAGTACGAGACGGAAGAGCGCCAGCCGCAGCCCATCTCGGGCAATGTGGGCGTGTCGCTGACGCGCACGGAAACGGAGCCGACGGAAGACTTGCCCCTGTGGACCCTGATACGCAACAGCACCGAGGCCATGTCATTCACCAATTACCTGCACTTCATGGACAGCCTGTTCTGCGGCGACCTGGCCAATGTGCGCGGCTTCGAGCAGGAGCGCTTCGTCAAGAAGGCCGAGATGTTCCAGCAGCTCAAGCAGCGCCGCGCGCTGCCGTTCTCGGATGCCGATTCCTATCGCGTGCTGAAAGTGGCGACGGAAGCGTTCGTGATGGTCAATTGCGGCGTGCTGAACCAGCCGCTGGCCTTCAATCCGGCGGAAGACAATGCCTACCTGGACCGGCGCGACATCCCCCAGGGCCGCGACCTGGAAACGGTGCTGCGCAATGACTACCTGGAAAACATCGACGGCTTCCAGACCTTGCCCTACCTGGCCGTGATCCGCCGCAAGCTGCCCGACATTCCCATCAGCATACCGCGCGGCCAGGAAGGCGAAGTGGACCTGTGCTTTGGCATCATCCAGGAAAAACTCGCCAATCCCTGCCTGCTGGAACTGATCTGGTCGTACTGGCACGAAGAGGGCATGCTGGTGCAGACCATGAACGCCATTGCGCAGCGCTTCCAGAACCTGCGCGCGCCGGGCCACCATCTCGATCCATTGTCGAACACGGAAATCGATATGCTGCGTCCGCTCAATAATTTACTCTGGGGATACACGCAGGATGAACAGCATCGGCTGACCGTGATGCGCCGGAACTATGAGTATGACCATCACTACGGTGTGCGCCTGGACGGCAAGGCAGTGCAGCACTTCCGGCCAGCCGATAGCCGCTCCAAATTCCTGGAGGCTTTCCACCACTTGCTGCGCCTGCTGACGTCCTTTTACAAGCAGGATGACGACACCACCGTGAAGGCGGACGCCTTCCCCGTGCTCAATGCCTTGAAGGAAATCCACCTGATCCTGTCGCAGGGCGCGCACAACCAGTTCGGCGACTTGCCGTCGACGGCGCGCATCGAGATGCTGATGCAGCAATGGATGCTGGCGCGGCCGGAATTCCGCGAATTCCTGCCCACGCGCGTGATGGTGGCGTATCCGGAACCATGGATGGACAGGGTCGATGCCATGAAGAAATTGCAAGGCTGGACGGATACGAGCGTGATGCATTTCCGCAACCTGGCCATCTTCGGCGAGCAGTTGTTGTTGTCCGTGCGCTATGGCAACTGGAGCGACATCTACGAACCCACGCAGGCGTTCAACTGGGCGCGCTTCTGGCGCCCGCAGGTGCAAGGCTATATCCACGGCTACCGCGCCGCCACGGGGGTCGACTTGTCCGTCGACAGCAGCGACCCGGCGATCGAATCGACCATGCCATCGGTGCTGCTGCGCCAGCGCCTGAGTCAGCAGCTGCGCAGCGTCTAGGGCGGGGGCGGGGCGCGTGCATGCTCGACTTTACAAGTGCCCTGTACCTGGGCATGCGCCATCCGGCCGCCGGCCTGGCGCCGTGGAGCACTTTGAGCCTGGGCAAGCCGGCGGCGCTGCAGGAACCGCCGGGTGCGCTGGCGCTGGCGGCCGACCTGGCCGCGCTGCAAGGCTGCGAAGCGGCCTGCGTGCTGCCATCGACCTTGCATCTGTTCTGGGACCTGTTCGGCATGTTGGCTGCCGACCCGCTGGTGGTCCTCGTCGATGGCGGCAGCTATGCGATCGCGCGCTGGGGCGCCGAGCGGGCACAGGCGCTGGGCTTGCCACTGCAGGTGTTTCCCAGCGGCCAAGTGGCGGCGCTGCGGCGCCTGGTGGCGGCCTGGGGCAGGCTGGGACGGCGTCCGCTGATCCTGGCCGATGGCTATGTACCGGGCAGCGCACAGGCGCTGCCGCTGGCAGCCTATGCTGCCATCGCGCGGGCCGAGGGCGGACTGCTGCTGCTTGACGACACGCAAGTGCTGGGCGTGTCGGGCGCGCAAGGCGGCGGCTCGGCGCGCCAGCATGGCTTGCGCGGCGGATACGATGAACTTGGCGGCTGTCTGCTGATCGGCGCTTCGCTGGCCAAGGGTTTTGGCGTGCCGCTGGCCGTGCTGGCCGGCAGCCGCAAGCTGCTGCGGCGCTTCGCGTCACACAGCCAGACGCGCGTGCATGCGAGTCCGCCTTCGGCCGCCGTGCTGGCGGCGGCGCGGCGGGCACTGGCCTTGAATACGCAGCAGGGCGACGCCTTGCGTGCACGCCTGGCGGCCAGGGTGGCGCAATGGCGGACGGGGATGGCGGCGGCCGGCATCGCCTGCCAGGGCGGTAGCTTCCCCGTGCAGCGCCTGCCTGGACGCGCGCATTTGCAGCCAGCCTTGCGCGCTGCTGGCGTGCTGGCGCTGGCGCAAGCGGGGGGCGGTCCCGGCGCGCTGACTTTTCTGCTGCGGGCCGACCAGACGCCGCGGCAACTGGAACAGGCGATGGACTTGCTTGAACATCACACGAGGAGGCGATATGAACGAAGCGTTTGAAATGCTGCCCTTTGCGGGGCGGGAGGGAGCGGCTGGCGAGCAGCAGCGGTTGGGGGAATGGTCGCAAGAGTGGACGCAAGAGGGGCAGGGAGAGGAAGAGGGCGAGTGGGAAGGTGAATGGGAAGGTGAATGGGAGGGGGAATGGCAAGGCGAACGTGCGCGGCCAGGCGGCGGGCGCGGCGCCATGCGTGGCGGTGGCTTGCGTGCGCG
>NZ_NRDQ01000200.1 GCF_002878455.1 Janthinobacterium sp. AD80 | reverse complement strand
CCGCGACGCCCTGGGCGAGGCCTTGCAGCGCCATGCGTGCGCGGGCGCGGCCATCCATGGCGGTTCGGCCGGCATGCACCTGGCATTGCGCTTCGAGGATGCGGGCCGGGATGACCTGGCGCTGAGCCGGCGCGCCGCGCAGGAAGGCATCGTGGCGCTGGCCCTGTCCGCCCATGGCACGGGCGACAGCATGCGCGAGGGCAGCGGCTGGAACGGCTTCCTGCTTGGCTACGCGCAGGTGCCGGCCGAGCACATGGATGGCCTGGCGCGCCGCCTGGGCGCGCTGCTTCCGGCGTGAGGCGGCGCTACCGCGCTACTGCTGGTCGAGCATCCATTGCTTCAAGCCGTTGACCCAGTTCTTGGCGGGCAGGTTGCACTGTTTCTTGATGGCGGCGGCACGCTCGTACAACTCGCTGAAATCGAGCGACGGTGATTTTTTGAAGGCCAGCACGACGATGTTCTCGTCTTCCATTTCCGGCACCCAGACGACGGCGTCGAAAACCAGTTCCATCGCCTGCAAATTCTTGTCGTAGTTGGGGAAGTCGCCAAAGACATTCGTGCACATGATGCCATCGTCCGTCAGGCAGTCGAAGCAGGCCTGGTAGAACTCGGGCGTGTCGAGCACGGGACCGCGCGCTTCCTCGTCATACAGGTCCACCTGCAGCACGTCCACCGTGCCGTGGTTGGCCTGGTCGAGCACGAAGTCGAGCGCATTCATTTCGCGCACGTCGAGGCGCGCATCGTTGGGCGGCAGCGCGAACTGGGCGCCGCAGATGGCGATCACGTTCGGATTGAGCTCGATGGCCGTGACCGTGGCGTCGGGGAAGCGGCGGTAGCTGAACTTGGTCAGCGCAGCGCTGCCAAGGCCCAGCTGCACCACGCGTTTCGGCTGCATCTTGAAGAGCATCCACATCATCATCAGCTGCACGTATTCGAGCTCGATGGCGTCGGGCTTGTCCAGGCGCATGGCGCCTTGCACCCATTTGGTGCCCAGGTGCAGATAGCGGATGCCGCGGTGTTCGGTGGTGGTGGCCGGCGGGTGGCCAGGATGGCTGAAAGCGGTACTGCTGGTGGAAGTGAAATCGGTCGTCATGGCGCCAGTGTAGCAGCCGCAAGAAAAAAGACGCCGTGGCGTCTTTTGGGTGGAGAGCTCAAGATTGCTTGCGGCGCCGCGCCAGGAAGGCCAGTATGCCCAGGCCTGCCAGCATCATGCCATACGTTTCCGGCTCCGGTACCGGCGCCAGGTTCAGGTTGAAGGTGCCGCCATAGCTGCCGCCTTTGGTATTGCCCATCACGGTCAGGACCAGCGGGCCATTGAACAGGATGTTGGTGGGCGCGAGGATCTGGCCCTGGGCATAGCCAAAGACGGTGGGGCCGCCAAAGCCTGTCAGGGCGATGCCGTTCAGATTGGCGTTGCTGAAGTTGATGGAGGCCGCATCGCTGCCCGTGACCGAGAGGTTGGCCAGGAAGGCTTGCGCGGTCGAGCCGAAGGTGGCATCGGGCGTGAAGGTGAAGACGTCCGTGAAGTCGCCGAGCGGGCTCGGTACGGCGTTGAAGCCGCCCGTCCACAGATTGCCGGTGGTATTTGTCAGATTGACGGTGTACGCCGCCGCGTACGCGCTGCCGATGGACGCAGTGCCCAGTACCGCTACTGCGATCAATGATTTCAGTTTCATATTTATCCCCGCGAAAAGACGATTGATATTCAAAAAAACCGTACCGCACCGACAAATTATCGTTACCAATTTTTATTGTCAACGAGCTATTTTTTTATCGCTGTCCTCGCTTAAATAGCTTATTGCTACTACACGGGCATAAGGGCATTTTAATTGTAAAATTTAAAACAGTAATTGTGTAAATTGCATTAAAGAAATGTGAAATTGTGTGAGAAATTTATTGTTTCGAAGGAATCTAATTTGCCTGCAGCAATGGTAAGGTCATGCTCACGGCCAGGCCGCCGCCCTCGCGGTTGGCCAGGGTGATGCGTCCGCCATGCGCCTCGGCAATTTCGCGCGCCAGCGCCAGTCCCAGGCCCGTGCCGCTGCGCTTGGTGGAATAGAACGGCACCAGCGCATTTTCCAGCACGGCGCCGTTCATGCCTGGCCCCCGGTCGCGCACTTCGATGCGCACCTGTCCCTGCGCCTGGCTCACGTGCAGGCCGATATGCTCTTCCCTGGAACCGGACTCCAGCGCATTCTTGAGCAGGTTCAGCAGCGCCTGCTGCATCTGCGCCGCGTCAAACACGGCTGGCTGATCCGGCGGCGGGCAGTCGAGCGTGAAGGCCGCCTGCGAAGCCAGGCTGTCGAGGAACGGCGCCCATTCGCAGGCCGCCAGACGCGGCGCGGGCAGCTTGGCAAAGCGCGCGTAGCCGAGGATGAAGGACTCGAGGTGGCGCGTGCGTTCCTCGATGGTGGCGAGGATCTGCGGCAGCCGTTCCGTCTGGCCGCGGCGCACCAGCTCGGCGCCGGAATGGGCCAGCGAGGCCAGCGGCGCCAGTGAATTGTTGAGCTCATGGCTGATGACGCGGATGACTTTTTTCCACGTCTGCACCTCCTGGCGCCGCAGCTCCAGGGTCAGCTGGCGCAGCAACAGCAATTCGTGCTTGCGGCCATTCAGGCTGAAGCTGCGCCGCGCCAGGTGGTACACCTCTTCCTGCTCGCCGTCGCCGCTGGTAAACAGGCCGTCGCTGGCGCGCGCCAGGGCTTCGGCCAGGGCGGGGGCCGCCTGTTGCACGATGTCGTCCAGGTGCTGGCCTTCCAGCCGCCGCCCCTGGTGCAGCAGCTGGCGCGCGGCCAGGTTGGCGTAGACGATGGCGCTGCCCTCGGCCACCAGCAGCATGGCCACGGGCGTGTTCTGCACCATGGTGTCGAGCAGCAGTTCGCGCTGCACCAGGTCCAGGCGCTGCTTGCGCAGCACGTCGCCGAGCGCATTATGCGTGGCCACCAGGTCGGCCAGTTCATCGTTTTGCGGCCAGCGCAGGCTGAAGGCGAAGTCGCCGTCCTGGTAGCTGGCGACCGTGCCGGACAGGGCGCGGAACAGCGACAGCATCGCTTGCAGCTGCGCGCGGATGGTGATGATGGCGATCGGCAGGATGCACAGCAGGGACAGGCCCAGCACCAGCCATGGCTGGCCCGGCAGGAAGTGCGCGAGCAGCAGGGCGATGCCCATGCCCAGGACCAGCAGGGTGACGATCAGGGCCGTCCAGCGCGTGAGCAAGGACAGGCGCAAGCCAGTCGGGCGCATCGGCCTGGGCGCGGTAGGTGGCATCAGCTGCGCGCGATGCCCAGGCGTTCCATGCGCCGGTACAGCGCCTGGCGCGACAGGCCCAGGTCTTGTGCCGCCTGC